>CAXMPS010000067.1:0-9859 GCA_964194995.1 uncultured Gammaproteobacteria bacterium
GCCGGCCTTTCAAGCCGGAAACGCCGGTTCGAACCCGGTCGGGACTGCCAGCTAGAGCCCCTGGTCAATGGTGGTTGTCTGCGTTTTGAGGCTTATGCAAACTGCGCAGGCTCGCCCCTCGTCCCGTCCCTCACCAGCTGAATCCGGCGAGTTCACCAGCTTCGGTTCATCATGGACACTGTGGCTCCGGTTGGTGGGTTCCACCATGTGAAATCACCTATTGGTGCCAGGCGCTGGCTGCACTCGGATGCTGTCCAGCAGCGTGCTCAACTCCAGTCCTGTCAGAAAACCCGGCGGAATACCCCGTTCATCGTGAGTTGACTACTCACTCCAGAACCAGCCAGGTGAATCCTCTCTTCTCGCCGCTCGACTAGCGAATCACATTGCTGTCTCGCCGACACAGAAGAACAGCTTCGCAGCATTTGTGCTGATCGTCTGAATAGCGCGGATGGCAGCTGGCACCCCGGTTGTTGCCGTTCTTACTCGGCAATACCGAGAGCACGAGCAATGAACGAAGCCATCTCATCTCGATTCACATCGTCATGTGGGCAATAGCTCAGCGGATCGGTGCTGCATCCCAATGTGATCTGGTCGGCATAGATTTGCTCAACGGCCAAGGCATACCAGACATCGGTTGGGACGTCGACGAATATCCCGATCGGCAATGTGACCGAGCCGGATCCAAAGGCCACGTAGAGAAACTTTGCCATCTCGGCCCGGGTGATTGGGGCATCTGGACGGTAGGTGCCATCTGGGTAGCCGTCGGAGATCCCAATTTCAGCCAGTTTCTCGATGTACGGCGTGTACCACTGCCCTGACGGCACGTCGGAGAAGGTTCCTTGGTGATCACTCAGCTGATCCGCAAGCCCCAGTGCACGGATCACAAAAGCCGCCATCTCAGCTCTGGTCACTGGCCGATCCGGACAGAAGAGATCATTCTGAGGTGGATTGCATCCATTTGTGATATCGGCGGCGGCGATCAACTCGATGTTGGACTGGTGGAGGTTGCCTGATATGTCGGTAAATGTGGGAAGACCCAACCCAGGGACCTCAGGGGGTGGCAGCGTGCCTCCTCCGCCCCCGCCCCCGCCCCCGCCGCCACCGCCACCGCCACCGCCACCGCCACCGACGGCAAATGTCGCGGTGTAAGTGAGATCACCGTCGGGTGCGGTTATGTCATGAGATTGGGCTCCGCCGTCGGACCAGGAGACAAAAGACCAGGTTTCTCCTCCAGAGTCCTGCGGTGATAGTGCCCCGATGGTGAACACGGAGTTCACGATCACCGTCTCAGTGAAAGAACTTGTCTGTGTCTCGCCGGCGATCGCCAGATCGAGGTCGATGGGGACTGTTTTGAATGTTAGGTCGACGGTCTTGGGGTTCAGGTTGAGAGACGTCGAATCGGCTGCCCCGTATTGGTCTGTGGCAGTTAGTACCAGCCCCAGCCAGGTGGGGTATTCGTGGTCCGGAGCGTCGAAGCTTCCCGAGTCCACCCCATTGAAGGTCTGTATCGCGTGGGAGTGACAGGTCCCGTCGTCTTCGCAGTGGTGTAAGACGAGTTGCCAGTCGAGTGAGCTTTCCGGTATTTGACCCTGATCCGGGTCGTTGGCATGGCCTGCGAAATTGATCGTGTCGCCGACACGCCATTGCAGCCCGGAAGCTGGAGAGTCGATCACCGCGGTGGGGGGAGCGTTGGAGGCCTGGATACCCACGGAGGTGGTCGCGGACTCGCCACCGGGGTCGGTGACTTGAAGCCGTGCGGTGTGGCTGCCCGGTGAACCAAATGTCCACTGGACATTGGGGCCAGTCCCATCGTCGAACTGGCCATCGTTGTCGAAGTCCCAGGCATAGGACAGGGGATCGTCGTCGGGGTCCGACGAGCCGGAACCGTCAAAGTCGACCGTGAGAGGGGCGTCACCGGAGATTGGATCGGCGGCGATCGCAGCAGTTGGCGGAGTGTTGTCTCCCACGAATCGGAGACGATGTATCTCACCGGCCACGCCGAAGTTGATGGCGACGTAGAAAATGTCGCCACCCGGCCCAGCCTCGAGATCCACAGGATTCGCGGCTTGATGCTGGAACACTTCGACGGTTGAGGGGTCGGGGTTCCCTGAACCGTCGGGGTACATCACCCAAATGCAGTCGCGGCTGTAGTCCGCTCCGAACAACGCCCCGACGTAGGTGCCGGGGTAACCGCCACCCTCATAGAAGGCGAGACCAGCGATCGACGAACTGGTTCCCTGCCCCGGACCCGGATTGGCAGGTGGGCAGGAGTCCGACCCGGATATGTCGTCCTCGTGACGGTAGGCAAACAGCGAAGGTGTCACCTGGCCGGATTGGTAGAGGTCCTCACAGATGGTCAGGTCTGCAGCGTTGTAGCCGGGCTGCTTGTTTGAAACTCCGGAACCGCCCTCGAAACAGGGCCACCCAAAGTTCCGGACGACCTGGGTGGGATTGGGGTGGCTGTTCAACTCTTCCCAGGCGCCCAAACCGACATCGCCGATGTAGATGTCATCCGTACCTGGCTTGATGGCGATCCGGTAAGGATTCCGCAAACCGTCGGCGACGATTCGCCGTGTATTGGGATCAGGGTCGCTGAAAGAGGGGTTGTCCGACTTGGCAAGGCCGGTGATCGGATCGATCCTCAGAATCGTCCCGTCGAGACTCACCGGATCCCCACTGGTCCGCAGATCCTGAGAGCGCAAGGCGCCACCTTCAGCAGTTGGAGTGGTCTGAACACCTCCGACTCCCGAGGGTGGGTCGCCACAAGGGTTGGTCGGTGAGCCTTTTTGCCCGTAGTCGATGAACGTGAAGGAGGCACCGTCACCACCGGAGACGTAGAGGGCCCCGTCGGAACCAAACTCAAGATCCCCAATCGAGTGACTCGGGTACTGCTGGCACCAATCTTCGATCAAGACTACCTCGGGACCCGTCTGCTGGTTGCCTGAAGCCTCCAGTCGTGAGAGTCGGCCTGACACCACACAACCATCTCCCGTGGGGTCTGCACAACCGACGCCGAATGTCGGGGCAACGCCTCCGATCGGGGCGTCGTACGTGTAGAGGACGTATATGTACGGCGTCGACGGAAAGTCGGGGTGTATGGCGAGCCCAAGCAACCCACGGTCCCAGTAGTCGTGAACATTGGAGCTCAGATCGGCGAATTCATCTGGTGTCTGGTCGTTCAGTGAGTCGTAAACCAGAACCCGTCCGCTTTTTTCGGCGATGAAGATTTGGCCGTTTGCCGCGAATTCTATGTTCGTCGGATTATTGAGCCCGGTGAACACCACCTCATCGACGAAATCAGATGTCAGTGCCTGGGCCGCGGTCGCACCAGTCACTCCGACCAATAGCGCAAAGACCAGAGTTTGCGCGACTCTTTGAGATCTTTTCAACGCTTCACCCACGAATAGCCCTACTCGATGCCCCGTCGAGGATATAGATTCTAGGGGTCATGCGGACTAAGTCCATACTCAAAATCCGACGCTTGGTGGTCGAGTTGCATCGCTAAGTGGTGAACCACTCTCGGGACAGCGAAAGACCTAGTGCGATCTCCAGAACCTCACCATGGCTTACTCATCGATTGTGATCGTGGCCCGCATCCCTTCGGTCCCGTCTGAAATGAAGAGCAGAAGTAGTTGGACGGCGGCCGCTGCCCCGATGAGACCCAAAGTACCGCTTCGTAGCCGCCCTTTCGCCTTCTCCCACACCGACGTCCCCTTTTCTTCCGAAGATAAGGGCCCTGAGTCGTGGCGTGGCGTCGGCTTCTTCGGAGCAGGGAACCTCCACCCGACTTCTCGGATCATCAGCTGCTTATCAAAGTCCCGTCCGGGGTGAAGATCTGTATCGATGTGACACGGTCCGGTATGAGGTCGGGGTCGAGGGCGACTTGGAACTCAGATTCGCCTACTCGAATACCGACGCCGGCGATGACGCCGCCTACAGCCACGAGGATCTCGTCGCCGTTGTAGCCGACGACTGTGACCACAGCGACGGAATGTGAGCGGTTGGGCGTCCGAAGGGCGAAGTCGGACGGAAGGGTGGCTGATGCCCCCTTCAAAGTCGACGGTGAACTCGGCGACGATTCCCCGACAAGCGAGCCCGAGGCTCCTAGCCGGAAGAGCTGTGGCGGCCCATTCGTCGTGCCGATCCACCCTGCGCGAAGTGCTACCAGCTGTCGGAGTTCTTCGACGTTCTGGACCGGCGTGAATCGTCGACCGGCGGACAGGTATGCGTCCGTACGAACCGTGGGGATGTCACCCCCGAATAGGTCGACGCCGTCGAATGCGAAGGTGTCGGGTTGTCCGCCCTGTAATGCCACCAGTGTGGGCGCGATGTCGCTGGTGAGAGCCGCAAGATCCGACAACCCGACATCTGTGGCACCAGGCGTTTTGATAAAGAGCGGAACGGCGGTGACTTCCAGTGGGGCGCTGCCCGGCTGACGCGTGGGGCCGGGCTCGAAGGTAAGCCCGTGGTCGGAGGTAACCACGACGATGGCGTCGTCCCAGAGGCCACCATTTTTCAGCAGCTCGACAGCTTCGCCCAACAGCTTGTCGGTGGCGACCAGCTGCAACTGGAGGCGCTGCCACCCGGCGAGCCGAACGCCTTCGTCCTCCGGCCAAAGGGTTCCTCCCTCAGTGCCGGGCAATTCGATTGATGGGTAAAGCGAGCCGTCGGTAGTCAAAACGTAGGGCTGGTGGGGCAAGATCGAGTGGAGGAAGTAGAGGGGTGGACGGTCCCCTGTCGGCTCGGTGGCGAACAGGGCGCGGAATCGGGCCGCCTCGGTTTCGGCGTTCCAGCCATCAGCCACGATGTCAACCGAGGAGAAAGCATCCTGGCCGGCTCTGCCGTCGTTCGATCGGAAGTGGCTCCACGATCGCCCGACCGCGGGATTCCGGTAGAACGGAAGCACAGCATCGGCTAGGTAGACGGCGGTGTCCTCGATCAGGAGGCCCACGCCGACACTTCGCTCTGCGGTTCCGGCACAGTTTTCGCCGTCGCATAACTGGGTGAATGCCTCGGATGCGAACACCTCGTGCGAGCGAGAGAACAGGCTCAGGATCGACGTCGGGTAGTTGGCGCCGACCGGCGCTCGGTCGGAGCGCGCTTCGACACCCGACAGCAGCGCAGGTAGCGAGTCGGAGGTCTGCGGCGACACGCTCGAAGTGAGCCGGAAGAACGTCGACTGTCGGGCGAGCTGGGCGAAGGCTGGGAATCGTTCGGCGTTGACAGTCAGATCGGCACTCAGCAGGGCGTGCACGGGCAACTCGTCGAAGGCAATGACCACCACGGGCACCGGACGCGGCACTGTCGCTGCGACTGCTGTCTCAGCGTCGCCGGCTCTGACATAGGTTCCCACGTCCGAAGGGCCCAACCAGGCGATGAGTACCACGAACGTCGCCAGGATCGTGACTGCAAGAGTCTGGTGCCAGCGTCGAACATGTACGAGAACTCCGGCAGTGACACCGAGACCCAACGACCACCAGCCCAGGTCTCGCAGCAGACTCGTGACAGCCAGCCCGGCAAACATCGATACCGCTAAAAACCACAGAACAGATGTATTGGCGAGACGACCAACTGTCCAGCATCCTGCGGCGACCAGCAGTGGGAATCCAACCACCAACCCGACACCGAATACGATCGTCCCCGCCGCAGAGAGTCCATGGGCTAAGACGAAGGAGGGCTCGGATGCCAATTCGAGAAACGGACCGAGCAGCGCGACAGACCACAGACCCACCAGCGCCAGCAACAAGCCCATCCGGCGGGTGCCGATTACAGGTTCCGATAAGTGGCCATCGCCGTTCCGGCCGGCGCCGGTCCTGCTCATAGCGCAGCGAGGTGGCGGATTGCGCGCACAGGGTTCCCGCTGGCATGGCCGTCGCCGTAGGGGCGTTCAAGACCCGACAGCCAACCGAAGCGACCGTCGACGGCGGTTGGGAACAGTGTTGCCTTGCTAACCATTACTCGAACTTGGCTGACAAGGGTTGAGAATGCGCCGATCACTTGACATACACTTTTGCAGTCCAATCTGGAGATTGAGTTGGATCAATCAAAGAATCTCGCTCCTGTGGATCCTCTGCAACACATATCAACACCGATCACATGACCTGCGGACCCAACAGCGCGAGCCGCAATATGCGAGTCGAGTCCGGCCTCGGAGCCGATGTCGACCACGTGTTCGCCGTCTACCAGCATGCTCATGAAGAATGGGTAGCCCATTTCGGAGAAGGAGGCTGCGAGCGGCTCGGAAATTCCCGCCCACTCTTGCTCGTAGCCCTTCATCGCCAATGCTGCGACGCCGAACATTGGTAGCCGCCCATGGGTGCCGTTGTGTCACCCGGTATTCTCGTTGAGGTGAGCGCTGTGGTTTTTGTTGAGGGTGATAGTGACAGGGCTGCTCTTGAGACGCTGGCGGAACGTCTTGGGCGGGACTTGGAAGCGGAGGGTGTGTCCATAGTTTCAATGGGTGGGGCATCGTCGCTGGGTGACTTTGTCCATCACGTGTTGGACTCGACCGCCCCCGGTACAACGTTGGCTGGTCTATGCGATGAAGCTGAGGCCGACCAATTCTGCCGCGCCCTAGAGCATTCTGGATTGGGGTCCAACCTCTCGATCTCCGATATGGAATCACTGGGCTTCTTCGTTTGCGTTCGAGATCTCGAAGATGAGTTGATCCGCTCTCTTGGTCCCTTGGTCATCGAGGAAGTATTAACGGAACAAGGGGAGCTGAGGGCATTTCGAAAGTTCCAGAATCAGCCCCACTGGAGAGGGAAGCGAATCGATGAGCAGTTCCATCGATTCACAGGCATCAGGTCGGGCCGCCACACCTTTTCTGGTGGTGCCTCGATGTCCACTCCCATTTGTACTCGCATTTCTGATTCTCGCTTTCTTGTTCAGTTGTCTAGAGGCTTCAGGAGATCTGGGTGATCCAGTTCCACAAAGTCGTGGCGATTGCATATGCGGCCACCGCCCAAAATGCGATTCGGATCCAGGTTGGCGCGTACTGCCACAAGTTCTTCGCTTGCGCGTAGATAAAGGCGGCAATCACGATGCCCGCTGTGGCTAGACCGCTCACAGCTGCCGTTATTCCAAAGACGTCTTCCGTAGTCGAACCAGGGTCTGGTGACGCCACCAGTAGTACGACGCCCGCCAAGACAGCAACAAGTGTGGAAGCGACGGCAAGGCCGAGGAGTACCCTCAAGTTTCGCATCTCCCTCGCGGGCGCTGTTGTGTCGGCTAGCTGTCTCATGTGTGTTCCTCCACTTCTCGATTCGTGCGACGGTCGCACCGAACCCCTCCGACGTACGGGGTCGAATAGATTGCGTCATGTACCTGAGGGTGTATTGGGGAGAGCGCTCCGTTGGCGAGGCTAGCTATCCGAGGGGCGGATCTTGGAGACGGTGAACCTCGAGAATCGGAATGCCCGGATCACGGAGTTGACCGAACACACCATGCAACCTGGATTGGTCAGCGACTTTCCCCCTGAGGAGGGTTGTCTGACCTTTGGATTCGACCTCGAATCCGTCGAACCATTCGGACCAGTCGTGCGTGAGTACGGCACTGATCACGATTTCGTAGATGCCTCCGGTGAGAGGTTCATCCATTTCGTCGAAGGTATCGTCACCATGACTCGGCAGTCATGTGCCTCAGGGTGTAATCAGTTGAGGCGACCGAGGTGTCGTGCGGAAATACAAGTCTCCGTATTTGGGATCTTTTTCTGGGGTTGCTCATAGCGCCTCGGGCGAATGAGTCGGCTACCCGCGTGTTGATCGTTCGATCCCCTCAAGGATCAGGTCAAGTCCAAAATTGAACTCGTTTGCGTATTCGTATCCGGGCTGCATGACGTATTCAGTGGCCATTTCCACCAGATACGGGTGGTCGTGGGCCGGGAATTGTTGCAGGATCTCCTCGGTAGCCTCGTGTGCTTCTTCTGTGGTGCTGAACGGCAGACTGACTTCTTGGAGTACAAACCCATAGATGTAGCTGTCGAGGACGGAGTAGGCGTGGGCGGCCATTTCGATTGAGAATCCTGCCTGACGTAGGCATCCAATTACCGCGTCGTGATGTTGCAATGTTGCGGGTCCGGGTGTAATTCGAGACTCCATGAGCCCAACCGCCCACGGATGGCGGGTCAGCGCCGCTCGGGCTGAGTTGGCCCTCTGACGCATTGCCGGGTTCCATTCGACGCCGGCGGGTGCCAGATCGATCTCGCTGAATACGGCGTCGACCATCCCGTCGAGTACTTCTTCTTTGTTGGCCATGTGGTGATAGAGAGTCATCGGCTTGACCCCTAGTTCTTGGGCCAGTTTGCGCATCGTGAGAGAGCCGATTCCTTTGGTGTCGGCGAGCTCAACGGCTCCCTCGATCAGACGTTCCCTGTTGAGGGGAGTCCGCGGCGTTGCCGTCGTCTCGGTTTGCGTTTCCATGAGACCTTTCGTGTTGTGTTGACAACCGTACAACGTACGGGTACCGTCTCACATTCTAACCGTACAACGTACGGGTCGGTAGTGAGAAACATCACCGGCCCAGCCAACCCAGGAAGAGAGACATCATGAACAAAGGTCAAGATCGTACGTATGCTCCGGCCCCAATCGACACGGAGGCTGAAGCCCAGATGACGCCCGATGACAACACCATGAAGGCGATCGTTCAGGACGAATATGGATCGGCCGAAGTGCTACACATCGCCGAGATCGAGCGACCGGCCATCAAAGATGACGAGGTGCTGGTGCGTGTTCACGCCGCTGGCCTCGATCGAGGTACGTGGCATCTCATGGCTGGCCTGCCCTACGTGATCCGCCTCGGCTTCGGATTTCGAGGGCCCAAGAACCCCGTTCCGGGTCTCGACCTGGCAGGCACAGTCGTGTCGGTCGGCGAGAAGGTGACCAGATTCCAACCTGGTGACGAAGTCTTCGGTATTGCCAAGGGCTCCTTCGCTGAGTACGCCAGCGCCCGTGAAGGCAAACTGGCAACCAAGCCGACGAACCTCACCTTTGAACAGGCGGCGGCCGTTCCAGTTTCAGGGCTCACCGCCATCCAGGCTCTTCGTGATGTGGGGCGTCTGGAATCAGGACAACGGGTGCTGATCGTGGGGGCGTCGGGAGGCGTAGGCACCTATGCCGTGCAACTGGCCAAGGCGTTCGGCGCGGAGGTGACTGGCGTGGCCAGCACCGCCAAACTCGACCTGGTCCGTTCGATCTGCGCAGATCATGTGATCGATTACACCATAGAAGACTTCGCCGACGGCTCACAGCACTATGATCTGATCCTCGACATCGGTGGGAACACCCCGCTGTCCGGCCTTCGCTCGGCGCTCACCAAAACGGGCACTCTTGTGATCGTTGGTGGCGAGGAAGGTGGCCGATGGTTCGGTGGCATCAACCGCCAATTGCGGGCCATGGCGCTTTCACCGTTCATCGCTCAGCGGCTCACCAGCTTCCTCTCCAAAGAAACCCACATTGATCTGGAGCGGTTGTCCGAGATCATCGAGGCTGGTGACCTCACTCCGAGCGTCGACACCACCTACCCCTTGGACCGAGCTCCAGAAGCGATGCGGCGCCTCGAAGCGGGCGATGCCCGAGGAAAGATCGCCATCTCCGTATTGGAGGTCGTATGACCGTTATTCGAAACACGGGCGTGAGTCTCCGGTCAGCTAAGGAGTCCCTGGTTTGGATCTAAAGCACCTCAGTCCGAGTGGGTCCAGCCGCGGACGGTTTCGATGACTACAGATGTCATCGGTTGGGCTGCGGCAGTGTTGCTGGCGAAGCGAATTTGACTTAGGGCGCCCCACAGTGCGCCAACGAGGAATTCTGATCTCGTCTCCGCATCGGCGATCTGGTCGGCCTCGAGCGCTCCTAGGAAGGTG
>CAXMPS010000068.1:0-3778 GCA_964194995.1 uncultured Gammaproteobacteria bacterium
ATTTTTTCCGAACCGCCCCAGACGAGGGCCGATGATGATCACGCCGGCCAGCGCCATCCAGCCGCCCATGGAATGCACGACGGTAGACCCGGCAAAGTCTATGAAGCCGCGGCTCTCCAACCATCCGGCTTCTCCACCAGCGAGGCTGCCCCACGCCCAATGGCCGTACACAGGGTAAATCAAGGCCGACATAACCACGGCCATGATGAGATAGCCGGAGAACTTCATCCGCTCCGCGACGGCACCCGACATGATCGTCGTGGCCGTCCCGGCGAATCCTATCTGGAAGATGAAGAACGCCATCAAGAAGGCGCCGGCGGTTTCCGGGAAGAAGAAATCCGAGAATCCGAACCAGCCGCCCACGCTATCCCCAAACATCAAGGCGAAGCCGAAGGCCCAGAAGACGGCAGCGGTCAGGATGAAATCGGCAAAATTCTTTGCGGCGACGTTGATGCTGTTCTTCGTGCGGACGCTTCCGCTCTCTAGCGAGGAGAAACCGGCCTGCATGAACATGACAAGAGCCGCCGCCACCAAGATCCATGCGATATCAAGTGCTTCGGTGGTCGACATCACTTCCCGCAGTCGCTAGACACGTCGCAAGCCTATTGCAACGGAGTTCTGACTGCACCCGCGCCATCCCTGTGAGTCAGCGCCCCCGGCATGGTCCAGCGAAGTCAATCCTGCCGTCCGAGTAGAACAATCAACAGCCACAAGTCATTCTCAAAAATCAGCGACATCGTCTAGCGGCGGAAGCGATGAGAAACAGAATCGCGGCGACGCCAATAATCAGGCCTTGATGCGGCAAGCACTATGTGCGGGCTCTGCCGTCACGGAACATCGCGTCGATCGGCTGCGGCTGCCTCAATCGCCACCGTCGGCACCCACACCCGAGCCGGCGACGATGCGGACGCGAATCACAGCAGTGTGATCTTCCCGGACACCGACGCCGGCCAGACAACACTCCAAGTAATCAGCGACATCCTCACCAAAACGCCCTGAAAACCAGCCGACACCGGGATCTGAAGCGAGAGACTCGTCGGCGGTAGCCGACGGAGATCCTTCTCGAGGTCGGCACCATCCTTGCCAGCATCTTTGAGAACGGTGAGCAACTGTTTCTCGTCCTGGCCGATAGAGGTGTGGCCTAGTCTTTGGCGTTCACATGAGTGAATTCCACTACGAGCCTCTCAGCTACCTCGACTCTTCTTTCCTGGCGCTCGAGACGGGGACCAGCCACATGCACGTTGCCGGAGTGGCCTTATTCGACGCCGCCCCACTAAAAGCCGACAGCGGAGGAATAGACATCGACCGCATTAAGGCGCATATCCATTCCAAGCTTCAATACATCCCGCGCTACCGACATCGGCTCCAATGGGTGCCATACGACAGGCGCCCCGTGTGGGTCGACGATCACCATTTCACTTTCGATTACCACGTCCGCCACACCGCGCTCCCCCGGCCTGGCACAGAGGAGCAGCTGAAGGCTCTTGCGGGGCGGATCGTCTCCACTCCACTGGACCGGAACAAGCCGCTCTGGGAAATGTGGGTGGTGGAAGGGATCGAGGATGACCGGTTCGCTTTCATCGCCAAGATCCATCACTGCATGATCGACGGGATGTCTGGAGTCGACTTGACGACCGTCCTACTCAACGTCATCCCGTCATCGGACATCGAGGAATCGCCGGTATGGACGCCACGTCCGACACCCACCTCGACTCAGCTGGCTGTTGCTGAGGCGGCCCGATTCACCCGTCGACTCATCGACAAGCTCGGCAACCTCTCCGATGGCATCCGTGATGGGAAGAGCATCAGCGACCGAACCATCGACAAGTCGGCTGCTGCTCTTTCCTCACTTCGTTCTGGATGGCTGACCGCTTCGGACCGTACCCCGCTCAACCCCGATATCGGGCCCAACCGGCGTTTCGACTGGACAGAGCTTCCGCTCGAGAACGTGAAGGCAGTGAAGAACGACTTGGGTGGTTCCGTGAACGATGTCGTTCTGGCCATCACCGCCGGTGCAGTGCGGCGGTTCCTGATCAACCACCGCGACTTCGACGTCGAAGGTGTCGAGTTCCGCGCCATGAACCCGGTCTCGACCAGAAGCGCAGCGAAGTTGGGCTCCCTCGGTAACCAGGTCGCCATGTGGTTGATCGACCTGCCTATCGACGAAGAGGATGCGTCCCACCGCTATGAGTTGATCAAGGAGCGGACCCGCAACCTCAAGAAAACGAAGCAGGCCCTCGGCGCGGCGACGCTGGTAGAGATCAGCTCGGGCACTCCGATAACGCTGCTTTCGATGGCCAATCGCGTGGTCGGACAGAAAATGCGTCCTTTCAACATGACGGTGACAAACATCCCGGGCCCCCAGTTCCCGATGTATCTCCTCGAGTCAGAGATGCTGGTGAACTACCCGATGGTGCCGCTTTGGGCGCAGCACGGAGTTGGAGTGGCGTTGTTCTCATACAACGGGCAGCTCCTGTGGGGAATCCAGGCCGACTACGACGCTCTGCCCGACTCTTCGCTGTTCCTCGAGGCCATTCACGCCTCATTCAAGGAGCTTCAGGATCTAGCTGGGTGAGCCGGCTCGATCTGGCCGACGGTGTCCGTCTCATCGAAGAGGTTGGTGGAGACGGACGTTTCGGACACAAGGAGCATCTTGCTTTTGGCTGGGCGGAACCCGACCTAATCCACATGCCGTGACACTCGCCGCGGCTCTCACCGGCGCCATCATGGTGTCGTTCTCGGCCATCCTATTCGCCCTGTCTGACGTCGACCCTGTGACTGGCGGGTTCTACCGGGCGGCCTATGCCCTGCCAGTTCTCCTGGTCATTTGGCTGGTTCGCAGAAATCAGGATCAACGACCCGCGAACCGACGCTGGCTGGCCTTCGGCGCCGGTGTCGCCTTGGGTCTTGACGTCGTCCTCTGGCACACCTCGATCAACTTCATCGGGACCGGGCTCGCCACGCTCCTCGCCAACTCACAGGTGATCATCGTGGCGATCGCCGCCTGGCTGCTTCAGGGTGAGGAGCCAAGTCGCCGGGTCCTCGTCGCCATTCCCGTCGTCCTCGTCGGAGTGACGCTGGTGTCGGGAGTGGGTCAGGGAGGCGCCTTTGGAGAAAACCCACTCCTGGGAGCCGGCCTGGCTCTCGCCGCGGCCGCTTTCTATGCGGCATTCCTCCTCGGCTTCCGAGCGTCGAACGTCGAGAAGGTACCGCCTGCCGGGCCGTTGCTGGAGGCAACCGCAGGCGCGGTGCTGGCTTCGCTGGCCGTTGGGTTGCTCGGCGGGGGAATCGCGTTCGCCCCGACGTGGCCGGCACACGGATGGCTGCTCGCCCTTGCCCTGGGCGCTCAGGTCGTGGCCTGGATGCTGATCGGATATGCCCTTCCTCGGCTGCCCGCAGTGGAGACGGCCACCATCATCCTCGTCCAGCCGGCCCTGACAATGATCTGGGGATCGCTGATCTTCACCGAGCGGCCTTCGCCTCTCCAGATGGTGGGCGCCGCACTGGTCCTAGTCGGGGTGGGGATGGTGGCCGTCTCACGGGCACGCTCTCCGGTTCAACCCGCCGAATCCCCTGCCTAGAAGCCCCTTGACCTCTTCTGTGGATCGTTCTGGGCGGATTCCTTTTGGGCAGCTCGAAGAAGATCCGCCCAGAAGGGAATGGGGGAGGTGTCTATCCGCCGAAGTCGACGACGACGAGACGACCGGTCGGGCCGTCGACTACGGCCACACCGACCCGATCGTACGAGGCCAACGTCAGGTGGGTCAGGCCTGTGGTC
>CAXMPS010000069.1:0-39775 GCA_964194995.1 uncultured Gammaproteobacteria bacterium
TACCGCGCCTCGGGAGTGTCGATCGCCAACCCCGACCAGTCCGCTGACCCCAAGGAACTCATAACGTTCGAGACCGGCAGCGAAGAGCTGAGCTGGCTCAACAATGAGATCGCGGTCGGCCTCGGTCACGCCGAAGGCGGCAAGCTGACCCTTGAGATCTATCTGGTCAAACCGTGAGAGGTGGCACAGGGCAATAGCTACCTGCTACTTGCCGCCCGGAAATCAGGGTTGCGTTTCTCCTTGAAGGCCCGAACGCCCTCTTGGTGCTCAGGGGTTGCGCCGAGCCGAGCCTGCTCCTCACGCTCGGCCGCGATGGCGTCCTCGAAGGATGATCCCGCCGCATCTCTGATCAGCCGCCTGGTGGTGACCAAGGAGTCCGGCACCATGTCGGTGAACGTCCCAGCCAGTCTGAAAGCTGCGTCGTGCACCTCGTTGTCGGGCACCACCTGGGCGCAAAGGCCCAGGTCACGAGCTTCTTCTCCACCCACGCGGCGATTGGTGAGCGTCAGTTCCAGAGCCCGGGAAACGCCAATGTGATGGGGGAGCCACCATGTGGTCCCCGAGTCTGGGGCCAACCCGATCGCGGTGAACGCCGAAGTAAGGAATGCGCTCTCAGCCATCACCCTCACATCGCAGGCGAGTGCCAAACCAAGACCGGCGCCGGCCGCTACCCCGTTGATGGCGCCGACCACCGGCACGGCGCAGTTCAGGATGGCTTTGAGCGCAGGGTGGAAGACATCGTCGAGCAGCGTTCCCAGATCGGACGTCTCGTCGAGCATGCCCAAGTCGGCGCCAGCGCAGAAGGCTCGCCCGGATCCGGTGATGACTGCGGCCCTCGCCTCGCTCCCTGCTTGCCCCAAAGCATCGACTAATCCCGCGCTCAGAGAGGGGTTGATCGCGTTGAACTGATCGGGCCGATCGAGGGTTATGACGGCCACATCACCATCGAGTTCGTAGTTGATGCTCACACGCCTCCTGGTCGGGGTGCAGGCTAGCGTTGGGAAAGCCAAGCTCTGTAACGGCTTTTGGCCTATGGTTGCGGGCAATCGCCGCATAGCGGCGTCGCCAATCGTCGACCCACAAGGAGGGGCCGTGAACAAATCCGAGATGGCTGACAAGCTCGCCGGCAAGGCGGACGTCTCGAAGGCCAAGGCCAGCGAGATCATCGACCACATCTTTTCCACCAAGGATGGCGAGGGAATCATCGCCGTGGAACTCGATGCTGGACAGAAGGTGAACATAACCGGGTTCGGCAACTTCACTACGAAGAACCGGGCAGGTCGTCAGGGTCGTAACCCTGCTACCGGGGAGACCATCTGGATCGCACCTAAGACATACGCCCACTTCTCAGCGTCCAAGGGCCTCAAGGACCGAGTCGCTAAGTAGAACTGGGCAACCTAGAACCAATAATGGGCCTCGCCATCGGCGAGGCCCATTAGTTTGCGCTCGTGAGCCTCGACCATTGGCAACCGCCACTTGCGATAGCCCATCGTGGCAGTCGATTCCTATGGCCCGAGAACACCATGCAGGCCTTCCGAGGCGCAGTCGACCTTGGATACCGGTACCTCGAGACCGACCTGCATATCACGGCCGACGGCGTCCTCGTATGCATCCACGACGACACTGTCGACCGCACTACCGACGGGGCCGGTCAGGTGGCCGATTACACCTTTGATGATCTTGCCCGCCTCGATGCTGGATTTCGACACCGTGGTCGAGACGGACATTCATTCCGGGGGAGTGGAGTCGCGGTGCCCTCCCTGGAGGAGGTCGCGACCTCTCTGCCCGACGTTCGGTTGATCGTCGACATGAAGGTCGACGGTCTGGCGGATGAGCTGGCCGCGTTTATCCATCGTCACGACCTCGCCAAGCGAATCATTGTCGGCTCTTTCTCGGATGATCGCATAGCGAAGTTCACCGACGTCACTGAAGGGAAGGTGCCCACTTCGACTGGTCCGACTGCGGCCCGGAGCTGGATGTTGACCTCTCGGGTCGGCCGAGGGGCGGGAGGAACCGCCAGTGCGCTTCAACTCCCAACCCAGATGAGAGGGCTTCGCGTGGTCGACGAGAAACTGATCGAGACCGCTCATGCAAAGGGTCTTCAGGTACATGTGTGGACGGTCAACGACAGCCACGAGATGGGACAGCTTCTCGATATGGGAGTCGACGGGATCGTGACCGACCGACCCGATTTGCTCAAGGAGGTTCTCATGGGCCGCGGGCAATGGGACTAACCCCCACTGAGGTTTACGATCGGCATCGATGCTGCGCGCCAGTTTGCTCTTGGTCCTCTCCGTCAACCTTGGCGGCGGGTTTGGCGAAGCCTCCGCGACGATCAACTCCGTTGCCGGCGAGTCGATGACCATATCGATCGAGGTTGAGGTCGAAGACAGCGCTGACTCGGTCGTCGCCCACCTGTTTGCACCAGGAGAGCAGGCATTGACAATTCCGTTGCTACACCGCGGTGGTGACCTGTTCGGCATCCAGACCGAGCTCCGGGTGATCGATTATCAGGTTGTTTTCGAGGCGATCGGGGATGTAGGTGTTGAGTCGGAGAGCTTCTCGCTCACGGCGCTCGGCGCAGAGTTTCCTTCCGGAGGCGTGGCGACCACTACCACCGAGCCGGACGGATTCAGCTCCGAAGCCCGAGGTTGGGGTTGGCTGGCCTTGGGGCTCGCAGCGGCATCGCTCTCGGTACTCGCGATCTGGGTTCTTGGAGGCAAGGACAATGAGGACGATGTCGAGTCAGAATCCCAAAGTGACTCTCCGGCCGGCGACCGAGTCTGACGCCGCCGCACTTTCGAGGGTTCAGGAAGCAGCTTGGAAGACCGCGTATTCGGACATCTTCCCCAGGTCATTCCTCGATGCACTCAACGTACCGGAGTCGCGATGGGCCCAGAGAATGTCTGCCGGGGTGGGAGTGCTGGTATCAACCGAACAGGACCGAATAGTTGGGTACAGCTCTTACGCGGCAGCAGACGATCCTGGCTGGGGAGAGCTGCGCGCCATCTATGTCGATCCTGATTTTCAGGGAAGGGGGCACGGTTCCAGGTTGCTCGAAGCAACAGAGGCTGCCATCGACTATCAAGGGTACGAGTCGGCGCTCCTCTGGGTTATCGACCGCAACACTTCGGCGCGACATTTCTACGAGAATCGGGGATGGTCTCTTGGTGCCCCCTTCCGGCTCGAGGACATCGGCGGGACTCAGGTCACGCTGGTCCGATACGAGACCGGGCTTCGATCCGGGAACGAACAGTCTCCAGGTCCTCCTGATAGGTGACTTTGACGTTTCCTGGGTCACCGGCAACTGCAGCGATCTCGATATCGGAGAAACGCCCTACGACATCGGCGGTGTCGTGACCCTCGTAGTCGGCCTGGGCTGCCTGGACATAGGCGGCCATCAGAGGTTCGCCCGCAAACACCTGTGGGGTCTGGACGATTGCAACGGCGTCCATCCGACGGAGTGTGTCGCGAGAGATCACCGGCTCATCCGGATCGAGAACGGGTACGGCGCCGCCCGTTCTTGCAGCGACTTCGAACAAACTCTCGATGAGTCGGAACGGCACCAGAGGGCGGGCCCCATCGTGGATGCCAATGAGTTCTGCCCGGCCTCCGAGGGCGGCCAAACCGGCCATCTCACTGGTCGTCCTGCTCGACCCTCCCGGAACGATGTCGGCATCGAGAGCCTGTCCTTCCAGAGCCTCGATTTGGTCGGCCCTGCAAACCAGCACGCAACGGTCGACAGCCGATGCGACTGCCTCCAGCGTGTGAACCACCAGCGGCTTGCCCGCGATCATCGCCATCATCTTGTCGTCACCAAAGCGGGCGCTGGAGCCGCCTGCCACCACGATCATCGCTTTGGAGCCCGTTGAACGATGCACGTCACTCATCTCGACGACGATGTCATCGCCACTCGCGGTGTCCTCGGCTCCGCCATTCCGACCCGAGGAGTGGCGAAACCTCGTCCTTGCGAGTGGACGCGCCTGGCCGCCGATCTGACCAACGGCATTATTCAGCAGCCTCCTTCACCGACGGCAGAGTACTTTGTCCGGGTGATCCGCCTTGCTGCCTTGGTTGACGGCCTTTCCCCCTCCGCCGGTGCCCTTCAGATGGACATCGATGGACAGCGGCGGGATTGGATGCTGGGCGATGGAGGCCCCGCTCGTCTGGTCGTCGACGAAGTCACCGATGCCGTCAAGGAGATCGTCGACGGGCGCGTTGTGGGGTCTTTGGACCGGGATCAGCTGTGGTCCGTTCGGGGCTTCGTCCTGTCCCAGGATGTCGTCCCTGCCCTTTCAGGTGATGAGTTCACTCCGGAGGGTCTCATCGAGGCTGTGACGGGTGCCGGGTACACCTGGACAATCGCCAGAGTCAACCCTTCTTCTTCTGTTTGATGGTCACATAAGCAACGGCTGCGGCGAGACCGCCGGCAACTGCCACGCCAGGCACCGCCTTGCTCGCGACTTTGTTGCGAATAGTCACCGCCGACTCGAACCAACGAATCTCCCAATTCCTCGATGTCGCCGCCTCGAGGAGGTCACTGTCCGGGTTGACCGCGACGGGATGCCCCACCGCTTCGAGCATCGGGATGTCGGTGATGGAGTCGGAGTAGGCGTAGCTGGCCGACAGATCGATGTCCTCATTGGCCGCCATTTCGACCATCGCCTTGGCTTTCGCTGGGCCATATGCATAGAGCTCAATCGTGCCGGTGTACCTCCCCTTTTCGTCGATCTCGCTCCTCGTGGCGATGACGTCCTCGATTCCGAGGTAACGACAAAGCGGTCGAACGATCTCGTCGGGGCTGGTGGAGACCACCACGACTCTGCGCCCGGATCGGCGATGGTTGTCGATGATGGCGAGTGCCTCGGAGTAGACGAGGGGGGCCAGCACCTCATCGACCGTCTCCTCGACGAGACGGATGATCTCGTTGCGATCCCATCCCTTGGTCAGAGCCGCCAATTCCTCCTTGATCCGCTCCAACTGTTCGTGATCTGCCCCAAAAGCCTGGTAGTAGGCCTGAGCGATTCCAGCCTTGGCAAGTGTGGTGCGCGAGAGAAACCCCGCCCTGAATAGCGGCTTGGTGAAGGCAAGCGTCGATGACTTGGCGATGATCGTCTTGTCGAGATCGAAGAATGCGGCGGCGGCCATGTCCTCTTCAAGGTAACAACAAGGGTTGTTGGCCGAACCAGCAGTTTCAAGGGTCTTGAATCCTCCTTGGCCAACTCTTAGTTTCGCCACATGGAGGGGATGGGTATCAAAGGGGTGCTCGGTGTCGAGTCACCAGATCCGACGCTGTCGATGCTGAGCGGTCTCGGGCTTGCGTTGTCGGCTGGGACGGCGCTTTTGGTCGATCTGGAAGGTGGTCTGCGAACCGGCCGGGGATTGGAGGAAATCGCCGAGGAGGGGCCGTCCCTCGCCGAGCTCAGTCCTGGGCGCCGAGGCGTCGCCCTCATCTCCGGCTCCGCCGTCGATGAGAAACGCGCTGCCTCACTGATTGAAGCCTTCTCCCAGCATTGGCCGGCGGTGGTGGTGCGGTGTCATCGGGGCCAATGGCCCGGGCCAATTGTCCCGGTTCGTCCCCTACTCCCCGGACTGCTCATGCCGATTGATCCGATACCTGCGGTTTGGCAGCCCGCCCGGACTCGGATGAAGCCGCCTGGTCCGGGTCCGGTGCTGCCGACGCTGTCCGCCAGGGTCGTGCGAGACCTTCTTCGAGGTCGAGTCCCCCTCAGGAGTCGCTGGGTAAGTGCTTGGGAGCGTGTTTGGGAGATGCCATGGGCGTGATCGATCGCGTCGCCAGCCAGATAGCCTCTGGCATCGTCCCTCTTCGCCAAGCCGAAGTAGAGGCTGAGGCAACCAGGCTCTTGAAGATCGAAGCTCCGCAGGGGCGCCCGGAGAGCGCCCGGCTTGTCATGGATCGCGTGCTCGGCCTGGGGCCGGTCGAGTCCCTGCTGCGGGATCCCGCGGTGTCGGACGTCCTGATCAACGGCCCCGACGAGATCTGGGTGGAGAGGAAAGGGCGTCTCCACCAGGTCGATGAGTCCTTTCCTGACTCGGAGTCGCTTCATGCTGCGGTTGAGCGAGTGATTGCCCCTCTGGGTCTCCGGATCGATCGATCGTCACCTTTCGTTGATGCGAGACTCCCGGATGGCAGCAGGCTTCACGCCGTCGTTCCACCTGCGACCATCGATTCGCCGATCGTGGCGATCCGTCGTTTTACCCAGGCCGTCGACAAGCTTGACGACCTGGTCTCCATGGGTTCGGCGACAGCGGGGCAGGTCGAGCAGATGAGAGGTCTGATAGCTCGGCGAGAGACAATTCTCATCTCGGGAGGAACCGGGACTGGGAAAACCACTCTTCTCAATCTTCTTGCCGCTCAGATACCTGATGGCGACAGAATCGTCACCATCGAGGATGCCGCCGAACTGCGAATCCCCGGTCATGTCGTTCGGCTCGAGGCTCACCCTCCCAACGCCGAGGGTGCCGGGGAGATCACGATTCGCTCGTTGCTTCGGTCTGCGCTTCGCCTTCGACCAGACCGGATCATCGTCGGAGAGGTCCGGGGCCCCGAAGCGCTGGATTTGATCTCGGCGCTCAACACCGGTCATCGCGGCTCGATGTCGACTGTCCACGCCAACTCGCCAGAGGAGGCGATGTGGAGGTTGGAGACGCTGGCCCTTTCAGCCGGTGCAGACTCGCCCTCAGCTGTCAGCCGCCAGCTGTACGCCGCAATCAGCATGGTTGTCCAGCTCGAACGGGTCGGTTCCCTTAGGAGGATCGCCGAGATCGCGCCGGTGGCTGATGACTGAGGCGATCCTGGTTTCGGTTGCTGTTTGGTGCGGGCTGGAGTTCCGCCGCGCCGGGTTCCTTCTGGGAGCCGTCTTGTTCCCGATCCCCAGCATCGGGCTGATCGGGGTCCACTGGTGGCGGAACCGGCCCGCACCTCAACTCGGTCCGTGATGTTCTGTGAGGCGGTTGCGGATGAGCTTCGTGCCGGCGGGTCAATGAGGATGGCGCTGGCCGCTGCCGCTGACTCGCTGGAAGCTTCAGAGGTGGCCGACCTGGCCAGGTCCGGTGTGCCGCTCGCGAAGGTGGCAACGGAAGCTGCGGCCGAATTTCCCGACGTCGGCCCCGAATTGAGCGCCTGCGTTGAGAGATCCACCTGGCTCGGATCGCCTTCAGCAGACCTTTTCGATGAGCTCGCCGGGCTGGCTCTGGCTCAAGTTGAAGTCCGACACGAAGTGAGTGCCGCGATGGCTCCCGCCAGGACCACGGCGCTCCTTCTCGTTGCCGGGCCCGCTATCGCCATATGGATCGCGTCGACCGGTGGACGGTTGACCGATTACATCGAGTCTCCGGGACAGCGGATGGCCGTGATCGCCGGCCTGGCCCTGGTCCTGGCTGCCTTCGTTGTGGGTGGCCTGATGGTGAGGAGGGCAGGTTGAGGGCGCTTCTCATGGGCTCTCTCGGGCTGGCGGTGGGCGGCCCCTTGCTTGGTCTTGCTTGCGCAGCCGGAGTAGCCGCCTATTCCTTTCGTCGCCCCCGAAGCTCGGAGCCGGGGCTGCGTCCGATCCTGCTGGTGTTATTGGTTGAGTTGCGCTCCGGTCGATCGGTGCTTGCCGCCCTCCAACAGGCCGCCATCGCCTTTCCCGATCACGCGGAGCTGGCACTTGGAACTCGGGTCGCAACGGTCGATGGCCTGAGCGCTGCGGTGGAAGCGACAACAGGTGAGGTACGTCATCTGCTTACTCAACTCGCTCGTGCTCAGCGGTCGGGCTCGTCCGTCAGCCGCACGATTCGTTTGCTTCTCGAGACTGATATCGCCAACGACCGGGCCAGTCGTCTGGCGCGGGCCAAGGGTCTCCCGGTGAGGTTGATGATTCCGATATCGCTTCTCCTGTTGCCCGGGTTGATGCTGCTCATTTACGCACCGAGCCTGCTCAGGTTGCTCGGTGACTTGACCGGCCCGCTCACATGATTCCGCACTTCTCCCCGCTTCCGGTCGGCCACCGGTTTGGAAGGAGAAATCATGGCTCGACTCTGGGCATGGTTGTTGGTGAGGGAGAGCGATCGGGGACAGGCAACGGTGGAATACTTCCTGGTGATATTGGCCGCCACTGCATTAGCAGTGATCGGCTTGAAGTGGCTCCAGTCGGGGAGCGGAGGCGGCCTGCTCGGAGGCCTGTTCGGAAAGGTGATTTCCTGGGTCGTCGGGAAGTTCTGACCAGTGAAGAGGGTGCAGTGACCGTCGAATTCTTCCTTGTCGTTCCCTTGATTGTGCTCGTGCTCGTTGCGTCACTGCAGGTCATCGGTCTGGCCCGGGTACGGATCGAGTTGCAGGGAGCGGCTCGGGACGGCGCTCGGGTGGCCGCGACCACCCCGGATCCCGCCAAGGCAGTGGAGGCAGTGCTCGCTGCCTTGCCTCCCGCCTGGCGGGACCACACCAGGGTGTCGGTTGAAAGACCCTCGAGAGTGGGCGTTCCCACCCGCGTCACCGCGAAGCTGAAGCATCACCTCGGACCGCCGTTTCCCAGCGAGTTCGGTGTTTCCGTGACGGCGTCAGCTTCGATGCGCACCGAGCGCTGATGAGGGATCGGGGTAGCGCCGCGATTCTCATGGCTGTATTTGCCGGGGTCGTTGCCGTCGTCGGGATGGGGTCGGCATCCGTTGGCCTTCTCCTTTCTGGAAGGGAGCTGGCGGCGACGGCCGCAGAAGCGGCCTCGCTGGCGGCCGCCGTGGCCACGTACCCTCCAGCGGCATCCGGGGCGCCGGTGTCGGTGGCCTCGGAGATGGCGGAAGAAAATGGGGCTCGGCTCGAGTCGTGCCGGTGTGCAGTGGATTCATCACTCCGGGTTCGTCAGGCAACCGTGGTAACAGCAGTCATAACTGAGGTGCCTCTGTTCGGGACGGCTGTGATCAGGGGGTCGGCAACCGCAGAGTTCGATCCGGCTGCCTGGCTAGGTCGTTGACCATCGTTGAACTGGCTTAGGCTCGGGAGGTGGCCGGTCGTACCGAAATCCTGCGGATGCTCGCGGAGTTGGCGAAGCTGACCGCTCTCGATGAGGGGAGCCCACAGGCGTTCCGGGTAAGGGCGTATGAGAATGCGATTCACGGAGTCGAGGCTCATCCGGGTGAACTGTCGGGTCTTTCCAAGACCGAGCTGATCGCCATTTCGGGTGTGGGAGGGGCGACGGCGGACAAGATTCTCGAATTGGGGGCAACCGGTCAGGTCGACAAGCTGGAGACGCTTCGGGAGAAGTATCCGCCTCCTTTCGTGGAGTTGACCAAGATCCCGGGTCTTGGACCGAAGACCCTCAAGCTGATCCGGGCGGAGCTTGGTGTCGAGGATCTGGAAGCCCTCGAGGACGCCATCGCCGGGGAGAAGCTTCGGGAACTCCCGGGACTGGGCAAGACCACCGAAGAAAAGATCGGCCGAGCGATAGAGCGGCTCGGACTTCACGGAAAAGACCGGCGCACGCCACTCGTTGAAGCGTTGCCCCTGGCCCGGTCTCTGGCGAATCGTCTCGAGGAGCAATCCGGCGTCGACCAGGCGGTGATCTGCGGGTCGATCAGACGTTTCTCCGAGGCCATCGGTGACATCGACATCGTGGTTGCCACGAGCGAGCCTCGGACCGTTTCGGAGGCTGTGCTGGCGTTCCCGGAAGTCGCTGAAGTGATCGGGTCTGGTGAGACCAAGACCTCCTTCCTGACCAGGGAGGGGATGCAGGTAGATGTCCGGACAGTTTCACCGGAACAGCTCGGGTCGGCGACCCTCTACTTCACTGGTTCCAAGGCGCACAACATCGCCCTTCGCCAGCGCGCCATCGACAGGGGGATGCTGCTCAGCGAATACGGGCTGTTCGAGGAAGACAGCGTGGTCGCGTCGGTGACGGAAACAGACGTCTACACCGCCCTCGGACTGGAGTACGTCCCACCCCCTCTTCGCGAGGGATTGGGGGAGATCGAAGCGGCCGGAGGGGACGGCTTGCCCCGATTGGTGACTCGCCAGGACATCAAAGGCGACCTCCACTATCACTCCGACCGATCCGGCGATGGCAGGTCATCGCTTGAAGACATGATCGAGGCTGCCCTCGCCAATGGCTATCAGTACGTGGCATTCACCGATCACGGCGAGGATCTGTCTATCAATGGATCGAGCAAGGAGGAGATGCTCGTTCACCGTGACACGATCCGTTCCCTTCAGGAAACACATTCTGAGATCACCCTCTTGTTTGGATGCGAGCTGAACATCGGCCCCGACGGAGGTCTCGACTACGACCCCGAGTTTCGTCTGGAGTTCGACTATTGCGTCGCGTCGATACACAGCTACTTCGACTTACCGCGCGATCAGCAGACGGTAAGGCTCTTGACCGCGCTTCATGATCCATCGGTCAATGCGATAGGGCACCTTTCCGGCAGATATGTGGGTCGGCGGCCTGGCGTTGAGCTGGATATCGAGGCGATCCTGGAGGGACTGGAAGTCACCGGTGTCGCTTTGGAGATCAATGGTGCGTTGGATCGTCTGGATGCCTCGGCCGAGGTGGCCCGACAGGCAATGGCCCGTGACATCAACCTCGTGATCGACACCGACTCGCACCACACCAAGGACCTGGTGCGGATGGACTATGGAGTCGAGTACGCCCGTCGAGGGTGGGTGACATCAGATCGTGTCGTGAACACATGGGATGTCGATCGTCTTCTGTCTTGGGCAGAGCGGCGTCGTTCCTGACCAGGGGTCCCTCCTTACACATGGCTGCGGCGTCCCTCGCCTTGCCCAACTTGTTCGGGTAGCCGCGAATTCGGTCCTTGTAATTTGGTGTCCTTTTCGGGAAGCTGAAGGTCTGGCGATCACACCAAAGGAGACCAATCGGGTGGCTAGCACTTTCGTCCTTGACACATGTGTCCTGCTCGCCGACCCCAACTCCCCGCTCCGTTTCGATGAACACGCTGTCGTGCTGCCGCTAGTCGTCGTAGAGGAACTCGATCGGAAGAAGACCCGGATGGACGAGGTCGGCGCCAACGCCAGGGCGGCAATTCGCCTCCTGGAGGAATTAGGCGCCTCGCGCGACGGCGGTTTACGAGAGCCGGTCTCGCTGCCCGGCGGCGGCTCGCTCCGGATTGAGCTCAACGGGCTCAGCTCCGAAGGGCTTCCGGTAGCGCTCGATCCCAACACCCCGGACCATCGAATACTTGCCACGTGTCTCAATCTCGATGAGGACGGGCCAACGATCCTGGTCACCAAGGATGCCGCCCTCAGGATCAAGAGTGCCCAGCTCGGAGTTGCGGTCCAGGATTACCGGGGAGACACCGTTCCCGTCGAGCATCTCCATTCCGGAGTGGTCCAGCATCGCACCAACGGCGAGACCATCGACCGTTTGTTCGACGAGGGAAAGGTCGAACTGGAGGGCGTCGAGGCATTGGTCAACCAGTTCATCGTTCTCCGCAGCGGAACCTCACGCTCGGCTCTGGCTCGGGTTGTCCAGTCGGATCCCGTTCTTATCGTGGAGAGGGTGCCAACCCACGTTCGGGCGTTTGGAGTGGAGTCGAAAAACGTGCGGCAGACCGTGGCGCTGCACCACCTGCTCGACCCGGATATCGCGGCTGTCTCCATCATGGGAATGGCAGGAACCGGTAAGACCTTCCTCTCGCTCGCCGCCGCTCTCGAACAGGTGTTGGAGCAAGGTCGGTATAGGCGGGTGTCGGTATATCGCCCTCTGGTCGCTGTTGGCCGCCAAGAGGTCGGCTACTTGCCTGGTGACCTCAATGAGAAGCTGTCTCCGTGGATGGCCGCCGTGCACGACAACCTATATGCCCTCTTCTCCGATGCCGGGGTTGAGGGGGCCAAGAGTGCCATTGATGAGTTGATTGATCGGGGCGAGCTGGAGATGGCTGCGGTCACCTATCTTCGGGGTCGTTCGATCACCGGGGAGTTTGTCATCATCGACGAAGCCCAGAACCTCGAGCTTTCCACCCTCAAAGTCATCCTGACCAGGATGTCGCGCGATTCCAAAGTCGTTTTCTGCGGTGATCTCAGCCAGGTCGACAATCCATACATCTCGCCGTATGGAGGGATGGCAGCCCTGATCGAGAAGTTCAAGGGGTCGTCGCTGTTCGGTCACGTGGCCCTCGAGCGCTCGGTCCGATCGCCTCTGGCCGAGATGGCTGCGACGGTGTTGTAGGCACGTAGGAACCGGTCAGGCTATTTGGCCAGTCGCTCCCGACGGGCCACCAGCAGCTCGGCGGCCTTCTCAATGGTGATGGACTCCGGGTCGTCTCCTTTGCGGAGTGAGGCGTTCACCTCGCCATCGGTCACATACGGGCCGAAGCGGCCAGTGCGGACCGTGACCGGCTTGCCACTGACAGGATCCGGCCCCAGCTCTTTCAATGGTCCCGATGCCGTTTGCCCCCGGCGCCGGGGGGGTTCGGCGAGCACCTTCAATGCTTCTTCCACGGTCAAGCTGAACAGCTGATCTTCGTTCTCCAGGCTGCGCCGGTCGTCGCCCCTCTGTATGTAAGGGCCATATCGACCATTGAGGGCCAGGATGTCCGCCCCTTCTTCGTCCTGGCCGACAATCCGCGGTAGAGACAACAGCTTCAGGGCATCGTCCATGGAGAGCTCGTCCATCGACATCGTCTTGAAGAGTGAGGCCCGCTTTGGTTTCTCCTTGCTGTCCTCCTCTGGCTCCCCTAGTTGCACATACGGACCGAATCGCCCTGTCTTGCCCAACACGACCAGCCCAGTATCGGGATCGGTGCCGAATATCTTGTCGCCCGCGTTCTGGGTATCAATCAGCTCAACGGCCATCTCCACCGTGAGCTCGTCGGGTGCAACCTCCTCGGGGATCGAGGCACGCTCCTCGCCCCGCTGGACGTAGGGCCCGTATCGACCTATTCGGGCAACGACTTCAGTGCCATCGGAATCGTTGCCAATCGAGATCGACCCGACCTTTCGAGGATCGATTTCGTCTAGTCGGGTGGCCACCTTCTCCTTTAGCCCGTCATCGCCGAAGTAGAAGGCCGTCAGCCAGGGGACAGATTCTTCGTCTCCGGATGCGATGCGGTCGAGGTCGTTCTCCATCCCGGCCGTGAAGTCATAATCGACCAGGTTGGGGAAATGGTTCTCCAGCAGGGTCACGACACCAAAGGCGGTGAAGGTGGGCACCAGCGCCGTGCCCTTTTTCCACACATAGCCGCGGTCCTGGATAGTGGACATGATTGACGCATACGTGGAGGGTCGTCCTACGCCCAGTTCCTCCAGTTTCTGAACCAGTGACGCCTCTGTGTATCTGGCGGGCGGACGAGTTTCATGTCCGGTCGGCTCGAGTCGCTGCACTGCGACGGGCTCACTCTCGGCGAGTGGGGGAAGGATCTTCTCCTTGTCGTCCAACATCGATTCCGGATCGTCGGAGCCTTGGACGTATGCCCGTAGAAAGCCGGGGAATGTGATGGTTCGGCCACTGGTCGAGAACACCACCTTGGTTCCGGTCGTGGTGGTTGCCAAGAGGCGTGCCGAAACCGTGACACCTTTGGCATCGGCCATCTGACAGGCGATGGTCCGCTTCCAGATCAAGTCGTACAGCCGGGCCTCGTCAGTCTCGACCTTGACAGCCACCTGTTCGGGAGTGAGGAATGTCTCTCCTGCCGGTCGGATCGCTTCGTGGGCCTCCTGGGCACCCTTGACCTTGGATGCATATACCCGCGGCTTGGGTGACAGGTATTCCTTGCCGTAGAGCTTGGTGATCTGTGATCGCGCGGAGGCCACCGCACTATCGGATAGGGCCGTCGAGTCGGTCCTCATGTAGGTGATGTAACCGTTCTCGTAGAGACGTTGGGCCACCGACATCGTCCGGGCCGATGAGAAACGCAGCTTGCGCCCTGCGTCTTGCTGGAGCGTTGAAGTGCGGAAGGGTGGATACGGGGAGCGCTTGTATGGCTTCTCCTCGACACTTCCAACCGAGAAGTCCGCCTCCGAGAGGTCGGTTGCTAGTTCGGTCGCCTTTTTCTGATCGAGGACGGTGACGCTCTTCTTGGCCTTGCCGTTTGAGTCGAAGTCCTTGCCCGTCGCCACTCGCGAGTCGTCGATCTCGAGCAAGGTGGCGTCGAACACCTTGTCGAGGTTGGCCGTAGTAGCAAACGTTCCCTCGATATTCCAGTAGGAGGCCGCAGTGAAGGCCATTCGGAGACGCTCGCGCTCCACCACGATTCTGACCGCGACACTTTGCACCCTGCCGGCCGACAGGCCTTGTTGGATCTTTCGCCATAGCACAGGGGAGACTTCGTATCCGAACAGCCGGTCGAGGATCCGTCTTGCCTCTTGGGCCTGGATCAACCTGTTGTCGAGATCTCGAGGGTTCTGAAATGCCTCCTCGATTGCCGACTTCGTTATCTCGTGGAAGACCATTCGGTGAACGGGCACCTTGGGTTTCAGAACCTCCGTCAGGTGCCACGCGATGGATTCCCCTTCGCGATCCTCGTCCGTTGCAAGGTAGAGCTCATCAACATTCGCGAGCATTTCCTTGAGCTTCTTGATCAGTTCGCGTCGTTCCTTTGGGATCACATAGAGGGGCTCGAAGTCGTTGTCGACGTTGACCCCGAGACGGGCCCAATCTTCGCCCTTGGCCCGCTTTGGGATCTCGGAAGCGGACCGAGGAAGATCACGGATGTGGCCCATGGAGGACTCGACGGCGACGTCGGAACCCAGATAGGCGGCGATGGTCCGCGCCTTGGTTGGCGACTCGACGATTACAAGGATCTTTGGCATATGTGGGGTGAGTTGACCGTAGATGGCCGCCCAATGTCAACATGGCTTTTGGTCAGGCGATCCCGTTAGCGTGCCAGGGGTGGGCGGGGAACGCCCTCGATCGGAGCAGGGTTTTGAGTGAGTATCTGGCCTTAGAGGGAGGAGACGGCACCGGAAAGTCGACCGTGGCCGAAGGTCTCGCGTCTCGGCTCGAGACTGTGGGACACGAGGTCGTGTTGGTCCGCGAGCCAGGCGGGACGGAGCTAGGAGAGGTCGTCCGGGGTCTGGTTCTCGACTCCGAGTCGGTGGCCCCCTGGGCCGAGGTGATGCTCTTTGCGGCACAGCGTGCCCAACTAGCCGAAGAGGTGATTCGTCCGGCCATGGCACGAGGCGCGTGGGTGGTCAGCGATCGGACCTATTACTCGTCGATCGCCTATCAGGGCCGGGGCCGCGGTTTGGGAGAAGATCTGGTCCGTCAGATAAACGAGACAGCGCTTCATGGGACCGTGCCCGACCGGATTTTTGTGCTCGATGTAGACCCGGCTTTGGCTCTCGAGCGTCAGCATCGGCCCGACCGGATTGGCAGGGAAGGTGTCGATTTCCAGGGAGCGGTGCGCGAGGCGTTTCGCGATCTGGCCAGGATCGAGCCGGATCGGGTCGTGTTGCTCGACGGGATGAGATCAGTCGATGACCTGGTGTCGACGATTCTCGAGAGCATCGAGCCGTGAGAGAGCCGCTCTCGGAGTTAATCGGGCATGTCAGCGTGGTTGACCTGCTTCGCCGGGAGGCACCGAGACCGGCCCAGGCATATCTGTTCACCGGCGCCGACGGTGTCGGCAAGTCGACTTTGGCGCTGGACTTCGCGGCATTGTTGCTCTGCCCGACCGGTGGAGTACATGAGAAGGACTGCCGATCGTGCCGGCTTGTCGCCGATCTGAGCCACCCAGATTTGATCATGGTCGAGCCGGAAGGAGCGACAAGCCTAGGGGTGGATCAGGCCAGGGCGGTTGTGCGCCGAGCTTCGTTGCGACCTGTCGAGGCCGCCCGGACAGTTTTCCTGTTTCCCGAGGCCGGCGCGATGACCGACCAGGCTGCCAACGCCCTGCTGAAGACACTTGAGGAGCCCTCCGGCTCGGTGGTCTTTCTTCTGGCGGCAGAATCCGAGGACGATTTCCCGCCCACGGTGGCCTCGAGATGTCGGACCGTTCACCTGGGCCGAGTTCCCGTTGACGAGATCGTCGAGGCTCTTCAAAGCCGGGGCTTGACAGCCGAGGAGGCGTATGGCGTGGCGGTGGTGTCCGGGGGCAGGCCTGGTCTCGCCCTGGCGATGATGAACCAGCCCGAGGTGGCCAGATTTCGGGAGTTCTGGCTCTCGATTCCTGGTCAGGTGACGCCCCACCCTGGCGACGGACAGAGATTGGCGCAAGGGGTCTTGGAGGAACTCGCCCCCATCGTCGAGGATTCCGTCTCCGACGATCTCCCCAAGGACAAGCGGCAAAGGGCCCGACGCCGCGCTGAGCAGTCGCTGCTGGTCAATGGACTCGAGATCCTGGCTTCGTGGTATTCCGATTCGGCGTCCCTCCAGATGGGCGGCCCGGTCCGGAACAGCGATCTTTCGCTGGGCCCTTTTACCGATATCACCCCTAGGAAGGCGGTGGCCTCCGCCGATCTGGTGCTGGACGCCGTGGTCGACATCCAGGCCAATCTGCGTCGGGAGTTGGTACTGGCCAACCTCTTCGCCACGCTCGGCTCGGACGACTGAAGCAGCCCACCGTTCGAGCGTGTGCAAATCACGGGGTCCAACACCGTGATTTGCACACGCTCGGCAGAGCTGGGGAGTCTCGACTCGGGCTCTCGATTGGATGGCTCAACCTCTGGAACCCCTCTACCATTGACGATCCCGCCGGGGTAGCTCAGTGGTAGAGCAATTCACTCGTAATGAATAGGCCAGGGGTTCGACTCCCCTCTCCGGCTCTGCTTGATGGCCCGCTGACTTGACGACTGTGGGCTTGAAGCCGAGGTTCAGTTACCGTCTCCTCCCCATGGCGGAACAGGTCGACTTCGAACGCGATGCAATGCAGTACACCCGTCAGTTGTACAGCGCTGCGATGCGAATGACTCGTAATCCGGCAGACGCCGAGGACCTCGTCCAGGAGACCTACCTCAAGGCCTATCGCGCCTATCACACCTTCCAGGCGGGCACCAACCTCAAGGCATGGCTGTACCGGATTCTCACCAACACCTACATCAACAAGTATCGCAAGGAGTCACGACGCCCCAGCGAGGTCGATCTCGGCTCTGTCGAGGATCTCTACCTCTATCGAAGGCTTGGCTCAGAGGAGTCGGCCGAGGCTGCCCGAACCACGGAGGACCGGGTGCTCGATGGTCTTGTCGAATCCGATATCAAGGCGGCCGTTGAGAACCTGCCGGAGAACTTCCGACTCCCCGTTCTGCTGGCTGATCTCGAAGGTTTCTCGTACAAGGACATCGCCGAGATTCTCGACATTCCGATCGGTACCGTGATGTCCCGGCTTCATCGGGGAAGAAAGGCCATGCAGAAGGCGTTGTGGGAATACGCACAAAGCAGGGGTCTTCTTCCCGAGGGTGCAGAAAAACCATGACCCACACCGATTGCGACGATGCGCTGACAAGCCTGTATCAGTATCTCGATAAGGAACTGGACACGGTGAGCAGCACGGAAATCCGGAGTCACCTCGACGAGTGTTCCGGGTGTTTTCAGAGATTCGATTTCGAACGCCGGCTGAAGTCCGTCGTCAAGGAACGTCTCTCCGAAGAAGTCCCCGACGAGTTCATTCAACGCCTGAATCTTGCTGTTGCCGAGGAAATCGACAAGGGCTCCTGACGTTCGCCACGACTGTGACGCATAGGTAGTCTGGGCAACATCATGAGACGGGCCACTCCGCGAGCTGCAGCGATCTTCGTGTTGATGACCGCAGGCCTGGCGCTGCTCACAGTCCCGGTTTTGGCTCAGGATGAGGAACCGAGTCCGCCGCCGATATCCGAGGACGCGCCCGGTCAAATCTCCGAGGAAATGGAGCCGGCGGTCCCCATCACCACCCCTGAGGCGTCAGAAACTCAGCTCGATTGGACCTATCGGTACATGATTCCAACGGGTTTGGCGCTTGCGGTCGTCGTGATTGCCGTCACATCTGTTCAGTACTTCACTTCAGTCGTCCGTAAGCGGTATCGAATCGTCGAAGAGTGACGTCCGATCGACCCACTTCGGGTCGCCTGATCGGGAGGATCGCGGGTACTTATCCACTCGCTGAGACCTACCACATGCCGGCTCTCCAATCTGAAATGGAAGCTCTGACACTTCGCGTTTCCGGCCTGGTGCCCGAGGCCACAGGACTGACTCTCTCCGGATCCCCTTCGACGGCAGTAATCGGCCGGGCCGAGTGGGTGGAGCGCAATGTGGCCAGCTTCACACATTTGATCGAACCGGCCCGGCGCCAGATCGAAGAAAAGGCTGAGGAACGGGGCGCGAGCGCGAGGTCGATGGCGATTCTCGCCTCAAAGGTTCTGCAAGCCGAGACCATGGCAGTGCTCAGCGTTCTCGCTCGTCGCGTGCTGGGGCAATACGAGCTGGTCCTACCGACCGGGGAGGCTGGAGACGTTGTTACGTATGTTGGGGCAAACATTCTTCAGCTGGAGAGAACCCATCAATTTCGTCCGGCCGAATTTCGGTTTTGGGTTGCCCTTCACGAACTCACCCACCGTGCTCAATTCCAGGGAGTCCCTTGGCTGCGCGACTACTTCGTCGGTCTCGTCATGGAGCTCATAGAGCAATCCAAGCCTGAAAGCGGAAGGCTTTCGAAGGTGATGGATGAGTTAGGCGCACGTCGTCAGCTTGGCGAGAACCTCATCGACGAGCAGGGTCTGTTTGGTTTGTTCGCCACCTCCGAACAGAAGGCCGTGATGGACAAGGTGCAGGCCCTCATGTCACTCCTCGAAGGTCATGGGCACGTCGTCATGGATCGTGTTGGCGCCCAGCACCTGAAGTCGCAGGCTCGGATGAGCCGGACTCTGAAGAGCCGTCGACAGGACAAGAGGACCGCCGCCTTCTTCCGGATCACAGGTCTGGAGATGAAGCTGAAGCAGTATGAGGCGGGCGGCTCGTTTATCCATGCGGTCGAACGAGAAGCGGGATGGGAGACGGTGTCGCTGGCATTCCGAGGAGCGTCGAGCCTCCCCACTCTCGACGAGATCGAGGATCCGGTCGCATGGTTGCGACGCGTCGCCTAGACAGCCTCGTCACGAGGGTCTCGTCTTCTGTCGAGTTCCCGGATGGTGAACTGCTGGTGGCGCTTTCGGGCGGCGCCGATTCTGCAGCGCTTGCCTACCTGGCATCCCGAACAGAACAGCTGACCCGGGCGATTCATGTCGATCACGGCACTCCCCATGCGCCTCTCCTCAGAGGCGCAGCCATGGATATCGCGGAGACGATCGGAATCCATCTCGAGGTGGTTCAGGTCGATCTGTCGGGATCCCCGTTCAGTGAAGCCAGGGCTCGAGAAGCCAGATACCAAGCTCTCATTGCGTCGAAGGAACCCGGCGAGTGGGTACTCACCGGTCACACCCTCGAGGATCAGGCCGAGACGGTGTTGATGAGCATCATCCGGGGCGCAGGCCCCGTTGGCCTCGCTGGCATCCCGGCTCGGACGGATCAGATGGTTGTCAGACCGCTTCTTTCCTCGTCCCGGTCGGACCTGCGCGAGATGACCGTGCTGGCGGGCCTCCCATTCGTCGATGACCCGTCCAACAAGGACGTCGGTTTCACGCGCAACGCGGTCAGGTTGGAGGTGATGCCCGATTTGGAGTCCCGATTCAACCCCGGCCTGACTCAATCGCTGGCTCGTCTGGCGAAGTTGGTGGGCCGGGACAGTGACCTTCTCGGCGCGGCGTCCTCTGATCTTCCGGCGCACATTCATGAGAAAAGCGCGCAGATTGCCCGGTCCGTGCTGGTAACGGCTCCGAGGCCTGTCGCCGATCGAACGCTCCGCGGCATGGTGTCGACTCTTCGCCCGCCCCATGGCCCCACCCACGACGAGATGGCCGCGATCTGGTCGGTCGTGAATGGGGAAGCAAAACAGGCCGAGCTGGCCGGAGGGTTGAAGCTCGGCTTGAACGACGCTCTCTTCGAGATCCACTCAGGCGACCCGGAGCAGACTGCTTCGTTTCGAAGGCCACTTGGCCCTGGCCGACACAATGTCGGCAGCCTCATCCTGGAGGTGGTCGAATCAAAGACGGCTTGTCGGGTGATCCCGCTGTCGTCCTTTGCTGCACTCTTTCCTGTGGACACTCCGTTGCTTGCTGTGTCGGAAGGGTCGGGTCGGTTGGTGGTCGAGGTCGACGGCGAAGTCGCGTGGGTGCCAGGAGGCAAGCGATATCCGGTCGCTTTCTATGACCCGGGTGCGACCGGCTACCTTTCCGTCTTCGCCACAGAGGAAAACGGATGGACATAAAGCCCCTCATCACTGCCGATGAGATAGAGGAGCGTCTTGCCGACATAGGCCGGCAGATTTCGGATGACTATTCGGGGAAGGACATTCTCCTTGTGGGGGTGCTCCGCGGAGCGTTCATGGTCATGGCCGACCTCGCCCGGCACATCGATGTCCCTGTCGAGTTCGATTTCATGGCGGTCTCGTCATATGGCGCTTCGACCCAAACGTCCGGGGTGGTGCGCATCCTCAAAGATCTCGATGAAGAGATCGAGGGCAGACACGTACTCATCGTTGAGGACATAATCGATTCAGGGTTGACGCTGAATTACCTGATGAAGAGCCTGACGGTGCGGAGGCCCGAATCGCTGGCCATCGCGACGCTCTTGCTCAAGGAGGGTATTCAAAGAGTTCCACTCGATGTCAAGTATGTTGCCTTCACCATCGGTCCGGAGTTCGTTGTCGGATACGGGTTGGATTACGCCGGAAAGTACCGCAACCTTCCCTACGTTGGGGTCATGGGCGAGGGTGCTTAGGAGCCCGCTGAACAATGCATGTCACTCATCTCGACGACCAGATCATCGCCACTCGCGATGTCCTCGGCTCCGCCATTCCGACCCGAGGAGTGGCGAAACTTCGTCCTTGCGAGTGACGCGCCTGGCTGCCGATCTGACCAACGGCATTATTCAGCAGACTCCTGGTTCGACTATCCGGGTTTCTCCCGTAGCATTGGACCACGAAACTCCCTCGGGTTAACCCATTGAGGTACTTGTGAATCGCACTCTCAGAACTTTGGTCATATACGGGTTGGCGATCATCATGCTCGCCATCCTTGCCCAGTGGTGGTTTGATCAGGTGTCTGGCCCAGAGGAAGTCGCTCTCTCGGAATTTCTCGTCTCGGTCGAGGAAAACGAGTACGAGGCCATCGAATTACTGGCCCGCTCCAACGAAATTCAGGCGAGCTTCGACGCCGCGGGCGCTGAGGAGGGCGTTTGGGATCAGATTTCCAGCTACCCGGAGGGGTTTGAAGGGGACCTGACTCTGCTGATCCGGGAATCGGGAACCCCGTTCAACGCCGACCCACAGCCGCCGGGGTTCTGGGAGGTATTGATCAGTTTCCTGCCATGGCTCTTCCTCCTTGGCTTCATGGTGTTCATCTTCATGCAGATGCAGGGCGGCGGAAATCGCGTGATGCAGTTCGGCAAGTCCAAGGCAAAGCTCGTTGGCAAGGAGCAGCCCAAGGTCACGTTTGATGACGTCGCAGGGCTCATCGAAGCGAAGGAAGAACTCGAGGAAATACGGGATTTCCTTGCTGACCCCGAACCCTACCGACAAATGGGCGCCAAGATTCCCCGCGGAGTTCTCTTGTTCGGCCCTCCCGGGACTGGAAAAACCCTCCTCGCAAAGGCGGTAGCCGGAGAGGCGGGTGTTCCCTTCATGTCCATCTCCGGTTCCGATTTCGTTGAGATGTTTGTAGGTGTAGGTGCATCGCGCGTTCGTGATCTGTTCGAGCAGGCCAAGGCCACTGCCCCGGCCATCGTCTTCATCGATGAGATCGACGCGGTCGGTCGCCACCGAGGCGCAGGTCTCGGTGGCGGTCATGACGAGAGAGAACAAACCCTCAACCAGCTGCTCGTCGAGCTGGATGGATTCGAGGGAAACAGCGGAGTCATCGTGATGGCGGCCACCAACCGCCCCGACATTCTCGATCCGGCCCTTCTTCGGCCCGGCCGCTTCGATCGCCAGATCGTCATCGACCCTCCAGACATCCTCGGCCGTACGGCGATCCTCGAGGTTCACTCGAAGGGCAAGCCCCTCGCCGACGAGATCGATCTCGAGGTGCTGGCTCGACGCACTCCCGGATTCACCGGCGCAGATCTCGCCAACCTGATCAACGAGGCGGCTCTTTTGGCCACCAGGCGTCGTCTCAAGAAGATTGGGATGCTGGAGCTCGAGGAGGCGATCGACCGGGTCATCGCCGGACCGGAGCGAAAGTCAAAGGTGATGACCGACGAAGAGAAGAAGTTGATCGCCTTTCACGAGACCGGTCACGCTCTCGTTGGCTATGCGCTGCCAAATTCCGACCCGGTCCACAAGGTCACCATCGTCGCCCGAGGTCAAACCCTCGGCCATACCCTGGCCCTGCCGACTCACGACAAGTCCCTGGTGAGGCGGTCGGAGCTGGTCGATCAGCTGGCCATGCTGCTCGGTGGTCGAACTGCCGAGGAACTCATCTTTGCCGACCCCACAACTGGGGCAGCCAATGACATCGAGAAGGCGACATCCATTGCCCGACGGATGGTGATGGAATTTGGGATGAGCGATCAACTCGGGCCGATGCAGTACGGAAAACCGGCTGGCGAGGTCTTCCTCGGTCGTGACTATGCGCGGCAGCAGGACTACTCCGACGAGGTCGCGGCCAATATCGACGAAGAAGTACGCAAGATGATCACCGCTGCCCATGAGGAAGCACGGACGATCCTCGACACCCACCGTGACGCTATGGAGCGGATGGTCGAGGCACTGCTGGCCCAAGAAACGGTTGACAGGGACGAGGTCGCTGAGTTGTTCAGCGATGTTCCCAAGTGGGAGCACACCGAGGAGGGCTCGATGCGGATCAAGTACCCGGACAGCCCAATCCTTCCGCAACCCAGGGAAGAGCTGATGGCCGCGGCCGAAGAGGTCGAGACCGACGACGAGGAAGTTACGGAATCGCTCACCTTGGAGCGAAACACCCGGCCGTCCACCAGGCCCGCCGACGCCGGTGCCTGAGGTTCGCCCACCCGCTGGAATCAACCAGCTCGGAACAGATTCATGTCTCCCGAGACGAGTCGGATCTTCATCGACATCGACGACTCCGGTGGCTCGGAGGATCCCGAGGGCTCGGGGAGTGTCACGTTGCCGGACAACGTGTTGACATCGAGCGTAAGCCTGGTTCTTGGTGGTATCCCCAAATCGACGTCCCCCGACATCGACTTGCAGTCCACCTCGGACGACTGACACAAAGCGACCGACACGTCTCCGCTCGCGGTTGAAGTTTTCAGGCTGCCATCTCGACAACGGTCGATTTCGACATCCCCTGATGCAGAGGAAAAGTTCGCTTTGCCCGAGCACGAACCGATCCGGACGTCGCCGGATGCTCCGACCACTCGGACACTCTCGGTGACTCGGTCGCCCCTGACGTCGCCGGAGGCGGTCCGAACCTCGAGGGACTCAACGGTGGTGAATGTGATGTCGCCGGAGGCGGTGTTGACCTCGAGTCGTGAGAGAGGAGTTGTAGCCCTCACGTCGGCGGATGCTGCGTTGATTGATGCTTCTGTGGACGCAGGGGCATAGATGGTGATGTCGGCTTTGTCGTTGCGAAACCATCCGCCCTTGTCCGTGGCTACCACAATCGTGGCGCCTCGCTTTGACACCTCGAGCCCGGCGTCCTTGTGGGCTTCGGCCACGACTCGAACGGAATTCGCCTCCCCAGGCACAAGCCGAACCTTGCCAGATTGAACGCGGACTTCGACGCGTGGGGAGTTCTCGTCGGGGAAGGTCTGATCGATCACAGGTCGATCGTCGTCTTGATCGACGAACCGGAGCGAGTCACGGTCTTGGACCGAAGCGCTCCGACGACCCAAGAGTTGATCGAATCCCCCGAGCCCTCAGCGGCGTCCTCAATAACGGATTTGAGTGATTCGGGGAGACGCAGCGTCAATCGGGCTTCGAGGCTGTCGCTGTCAGGATCAATGGAATGGGGGGGCACATCGGTCACGAGCAGTTCCGGATCGCCCTCACGGATGCGGATCTCCACTCTCTGGCCACTCAACTGGCTCGAGATCTCATTGGCGGCGGCTTCGACCACATCCATCAGTGTCTGCCGGACGGCAGGGCGAAGTGCCTCGAGAAGCTGCTCGGCAACCTCGGCCAGTCCGGGGCCACCCAGGCGAACCTGTGTGTTGACTGCGTTCTCCAAACCGACCATGGCGTGGTCGAGCTGCATTCAGCGTCCCCTGTTCGGATGGGCTCGACGGATTCGCTCATTCAGCTCCGCTTCGAGTCTTTCTGGTGTCCAGATGTGCATGGTCATTTTCTCGTCCTTCCGTTGACATCGTTGTGATGTCGTGTTGACATCACTATGACATCATTTAGACATCATGTCAACCCCTTGGGGAATAGAGGGCGCGACTCGCGTAGTTTCCTCTCTCTATGAAAGAGATAGACCAAGGACGAATCGAGAAGGCAGTAACCGAGATCATCGAAGCTCTCGGCGAGGACATCGATCGCGAGGGTCTTATCGGCACTCCGGAACGAATGGCCCGGTTCTATGCCGAGGTCTTTGAAGGGATCCACCGAGATCCGGGAGAGGTGGTCGACGCCTTCTTCGGCGATGAGCACTATCAGGAAATCGTGATGGTCCGGGAGATCCCCTTCTACTCGATGTGTGAGCACCACTTTGTTCCGTTCCATGGACAAGCCCATGTGGCCTACATGCCGAATGGCCGTGTCACCGGTCTGTCCAAGATGGCCCGGCTCGTGGACGGGTATGCCCGGCGCCCCCAGATGCAGGAGCGGCTCACCGCTCAAATCGCCGATGCACTGTACGAGCGGCTCGAGGCCCTTGGCGTTTTGGTGGTTATCGAAGCTGAGCATCTTTGCATGTCGATGCGAGGTGTGAAGAAGCCAGGGGCGAACACTGTCACTTCCGCGGTCCGCGGAACAATGCAATCCGATCCGGCCACCCGCGCAGAGGCGATGAGCCTGCTGTTTGGCACCAGGCATTGATCGGAGACGACGACCGCAATCAATGGCAGCTGCGCACGCGACTCTTGGACGTGAGCCGCGGCGTTCTCATGGGAGTTGTCAATGTCACGCCTGACTCGTTCTCCGACGGTGGGCTCAACCTGTTAGCCGGTGACGCTATCGCGTCCGCCATTGAACTTCACAATGCCGGTGCCGAGATCATTGACGTGGGAGGGGAATCGACCAGGCCAGGGTCAGAGCCGGTGTCCGAAGACGAGGAAATTCGAAGGGTTCTTCCGGTTGTCACGGACCTTTCGGCGGAAGGGCTTGTGGTATCGATCGATACAACCAAGCCGGCGGTGGCCGAGGCCGCGATAGACGCCGGGGCGCAGATCGTCAACGATGTCACTTCTTGCTCGACACCCGGGATGGCGAAGCTGATTGCCGGCACGGGTGTCGGAGTGGTTCTCATGCACTCCAAAGGTCCACCCAAGACCATGCAGGAGAGCCCGAGTTATGAGGATGTGGTCGAAGAGGTGGCCGGCTACCTCCGGTCGCGCGTAGCGATGCTCGATAAGACGGGTGTGGACGCTTCGGCAATAGCCATCGACCCTGGAATCGGATTTGGAAAGACTGTTGCCCACAATCTCGAGCTCATCGGGCGTCTTGAGGTGATCGCCGGGTTGGGAAGGCCGGTGGTGCTCGGCGCGTCCCGGAAGTCATTCCTCGGTGCCATTGCCGGGATCGAGACGCCGGCAGATCGTGACGGCCCAACCGCCGTTACAACAGCCCTTGGGTATGAACGTGGCGCCCGAGTTTTTCGCGTGCACGATGTCGTTTCTTCCAAGGCTGCGCTTGCTGTGACCGGCGCTATCGTGGCTCCCCAACAATGGGACGAATGGTTGCAGGACTAAAGCCTCGGGGGTTCACCTGGGTTATCGCAGATCAACTCGCAGTATCGGAGCGGGTTGGCGGATCCGGATTCCAACATCGGCGTGTTCGTCGCGAGGAAGAGATCACGTGGCTGGTTGAGGAGGCTGCGATCAACACGGTGGTTTCGACGCTTCCAGGAAACCAGAACCTTCAGGCATACCGCGAAGCCGGCATCGCTACATATTCGGTTCCAATCGGCCAAACCTTTGAGGCCGAAGAAGTCGAGGCCTTCTTCGCCACCCTTGCTCGAGCCACTGAGCGCACCCGAGCCAAAGTTCTGGTCCATCGCGAGACAATCGACGACACGGTCGGCGGCCTTCTTGGTGGATACCTTGTGATGTCGGGCCTGGTCGAGGACCCGATCCTGGCACTGGCGGTGATTCAACAGATTCTCGGAAGGGCTTTGGGGCCGGAGGGACGATCGCTGATCCCCGCCACCGTTGCCAAGTGACCGATCAGATCGCACTGACCGGTATCAAAGCGCGGGTCGAAAAGGTTGTCGTGGCGGCTCACAAGCCGGAAGCACCCATTGCCGTTCCGTTCGAGACGTCTCGGTGATCATCGAACGCACACGATGACCAAGTACGCCCTCGGGTTCGGATCGAATCTGGGGAACCGTCTCGAACACCTCCAAGCCGCGATCTCGCAGGTGTCCGGGCTTGGCGAGGTTGTTGCGATCTCGAGTTTGTATGAGTCGGCTCCAGTGGGCGGCCCAGAGCAGGATCCCTATCTGAACGCGGTGGTCGTCCTTCAGACCGACTCGGCCGCCGATGATCTGCTTGGCACCCTCCGAAGTATCGAGTCCGAACAGGGAAGAGAGCGGGGGGCTCGATGGGGACCACGAACCCTAGATCTCGACATCCTCGTGTCCGACGGACCCACGATCGACGAGCCTGACCTGAGCATTCCCCATCCCGCGTCGGGACAGCGGAGGTTCGTCCTGGAGCCACTTGTCGAGGTGTGGCCCGAGATAACCGTTTCGGGGGGTATGACCGCCACTGGAGCCCTTGCGGCAGTAGGCGGCCAGGAGGTCGATCTGCTTGCTGTGAAATGGTCCCAGCCGGAGGATCGCCTTGCGGGGCCCTATTGGGTAGCCGGCCAGTTGATCTGGTTTCTGGCGACCGGGGCGGCGATGGCGTATGACGGCTCACTCCCCGGTGATGACCCTGACCCATCGCGACTCATCGGTGGCCTGCTGATCCTGATCGGGTCGGTGCTCGCCTACACCTCGATGCGTCGACTGGGAACGGGCCGAACTGTGCTGCCGGAGCCCATCCCAGGTGGCTTCCTCGTTGAAACCGGCAGTTATGCCCATGTCCGGCACCCAATGTATGGCGGGGTCAGCCTCGTATTGATCGGAACTGCGCTGGTGCTCGACAGCATCGCAGGAGTCGTGCTGGGTCTAGGCCTGTTTGGGTTCTTCTGGCTGAAGTCGGGTTATGAGGAACGCCGGCTGCGTATCGCCTATCCCGGTTACGCGGCATATCGGCGTCGGGTGCCCAGAAGATTCATCCCCTTCGTCCTCTGATCAGCGCCAACCGGCTGGGGCGGGCTCATATCCGACATTCATCGCACCTTCGGGGTCGCCCCGTGGTAGGTTCGGTCTATGGGAAGTGGCCGCGGCCCCCCGATAGTCCTCCGGTAGTTCGAAAAACGACGCCAAAAAAGGAGGAACCAATCGATGGCCAAGAGGTCGCGCGAGCACCGAAACGACATTCCCGGATACGACGAGAGTCGCCCTTCCCGTGACGAGCGCAAACAGAAGCACCGTCAAGTAAGGCACAACACTCACCAGTTGCTTCACATGGTCGACGACCCTGACGAGATAAGCGACCTTCCCGAAGTGAAGCGATCTCGCGAACACGAGATTCACACCGACATTTCCGAGCCTGAGAAGCGCCGGTTCAAGGTATGGAAGACCAAGTTTTGGAAGCGGCGTGACGGGTACCAAGGAATGAAATCGGAACTCGACGCCGACTGGCCTGTTATCACCACCGAGCAGCTCCGCAAGGAGCAGGCATAGGCTGGGAGTCTGTTGGATGATGCCGTTGGTCAGATCGGCGGCCAGGCGCGCCACCCGCAAGGACGAGGTTCCGCCACTCCTCGGATCGGAATGGCGGGGCCGAGGACACCGCGAGTGGCGATGATCTGGTCGTCTAGATGAGTGACATGCATTGTGCAACGGGCTCCTAACCTCGCCCCGCTGCGATCGTCCAACTCGGCGTGAGGCTCATCATCGTTGGACCTGGAAGGGCAGGCGGATCGATGGCCCTGGCTGCTGTCCGCGCCGGGCACGAGATCGTGGGTGTCGTTTCCAACTCGGGTGAGGATCGTTTCGGTCCACCGTTGAAGTGGGACGATTCGTTTCCGGAGGCCGATATCGCACTCATAGCGGTTCGGGATAGCGCCATCGAGAAGGTCGCTTCGGACCTTGCTGAGTCGGGTCCCACCTATGCCGTTGCAGCGCACCTATCAGGCTTCGTACCCGTGACGGCCCTGTCGATCCTCATGGAGCGGGGCGTCTCCACCGGTGGGCTTCATCCTCTCCAGACTCTTCCCGACCCAGAGCTGGGCGCGGAGTCCCTGGCCGGTGCCTACGCCGGTATCGAGGGCGATACCCTGGCCATCGACTCCCTAACTCATCTAGCGGAGTCCATGGCGATGAGAACATTCCACCTCCGCGACGAGCATCGACCCGCCTATCACGCAGCAGCCGCGGCCGCCGCGAACTTCATAGTCACCTCCCTGGCAACGTCAGCGGATCTCTTCGATTCGGCGGAGGTCGATCCCGAGGTTGTCCGTCCGCTGGTGGATCAGATTGTGTCGAACGTCTTCGCTGGTGAACCATCGGACGCCCTCACCGGCCCTATCGAGAGAGGCGACCTCGAAACGGTGATAGGTCATCTGACTGCCGCTCATGAGGTCTCGGAGGAGGTGGGCGCCCAATTCAGGCTGCTTGCCGAGGCGACCGCGATTCGAGCAGGGAGGCGAGAAGAGATGCGTCTTTGGAGTTGACAACCACCTTCTCCGCGACCCGGGATTTGTCGGTCGGCCGAATCGGGCTGGTTCCGACAATGGGGTTCTTTCACGAGGGGCATCTCTCGTTGATGCGGCTGATGCGTGACCGGTGCGATACCTTGATCGTTTCCAACTTCGTCAATCCGACCCAGTTCGATCGGGAAAACGATCTGGATGAGTACCCGCGCGATCTGGATCGTGATCGGGCGATGGCCTCCGAGGTCGATGTCGACATCATCTATGAGCCCGATCTAGAGGAGGTTTATCCCGAGGGTGCGTCAACCATCGTCGACGTGCCTGGCGTTTCCCACTGGATGGAAGGACGGCATAGGACGGGGCATTTCGCCGGTGTGGCAACCGTGGTAGCCAAGCTCTTCGCCGGCATTCAGCCCGATAGAGCGGTGTTTGGCCGCAAGGATGCACAGCAACTCGCGGTGATCGAGGCCATGGTCCGCGACTTGAGATTTCCGGTGGAAATCGTGGCCGCGCCATTGGTCCGCGAGTCGGACGGGCTGGCGTTGTCGAGCCGCAACGTCCATCTGTCGCCGGTCGACCGGGAGTCATCGCTGGCGATCAGTCGGGGTCTGTTTCAGGCAGCCGAGCAAATCGACGCCGGCGAGGTCAGAGGAGAGCGACTGGAGGCGACTGTCGCGAGATCTTCGAGGCGTTTGATCACCGAGTACGTCACGCTCGCCTCCCTGGGGACGATGGTTCCAATTGCGACCCTCGATCAACCTGCGGTCCTTGCCCTAGCGGCTCAGGTCGGGAGCGTCCGTCTCATCGACAACATCGTTATCGACTTCGATGGTGGACGTCCGGTACCAGACCGGGGGTTGATCCTGGACGAGCCCAGCCGGCTCGGTACTCTGCCCTGACCTTCCGGAGCCATGAATGTCGGACACCCACAACACCGAGACCGATCCGCTCGCCGCGAGTCGGCTAGATCATCATCGCGACCTTGTGGACGCCGGTGGCTTGCCCTCCCGATATGAGCGCACCGATCTAGCTGAAGCGCTACGAGACCGGTTCGAGGAGTTGGGCCCTGGGTCAGAGACAGATGTAAGGGTCTCGGTGGCCGGTCGTCTCATGCTTCACCGGTCGTTCGGCAAGCTCCAATTCGGCACTCTCCAGGATGTCAGCGGGACTATTCAGCTCTTCGTCGACCGCGGGCATGCCGGTGAGGACACTTTCGAGGAATTCGCCCGAGTCGACCTCGGCGACTGGCTCGGCGCCGAGGGAGTGATCATGACTACACGAAAAGGTGAGCTCTCAGTCAAGGTAGACCGTCTCGTCGTCCTCCAGAAGAGCCTCCAGCCCCTGCCGGACAAGTTCCACGGCCTGCAGGACATCGAGAAGAGGAGCCGTCAGCGTTACCTCGATCTAATGGTCAATGCCGAGTCGCGCGAGGTCGCGGTAAAGCGGGTGGGGATCATCTCGGAGTTGCGGCGCCAATTCGAGCAGCGCGGTTTCCTCGAAGTGGACACGCCTGTCCTGCTCGGCCAGGCGACAGGCGCCCTAGCCCGGCCTTTTCAGACCGAGCACAACGCCCTCGAGTCGACGATGTATCTTCGAATCGCCACCGAGCTTCATCTCAAGCGCCTGGTTGTGGGCGGTCTCGAGCGGGTGTTCGAGATCGGGAGGATCTTTCGCAACGAGGGCGTCGACTCCACTCACAACCCAGAGTTCACCATGCTCGAGGCGTATCAGGCCTTTGCCGACTACCGGGACATCATGATTCTCGTAGAAGAGGTGTTTGTCGCTGTGGCGGAGTCGGTGGGCGATACCAGCATCATCTTCAGAGACCGCGAGTTGGATCTGAGCCCGCCGTATCGCCGCGTCGCCTACCTGGATTTGGTGTCACACGCGCTCGGCGAAGAAGTCGACCTCGACTCGCCTGTGGACCATGTGCGGAAACTTGCCCAGGAGGCGGGTGTTGTCCTCGAGGACGATTGGACGGCTCCGAGAATCATCGAGGAGGTTTACGAAGAGATCGGCGAATCGTCGCTGTGGGCGCCCACTTTCGTGACTCATCCCCCAATTGAGGTCTCGCCACTGGCACGTCGCAACGCCGAGGACCGTCGCCTTGCCGACCGGTTCGAACTCGTTATTGCGGGCGCCGAATATGTGAACGCCTTCTCCGAGTTGAATGACTCGGCCGAGCAGAGAGCACGGTTCGAAGAGCAGGCTGCCGCCCGGGAGGAAGGCGATGAAGAGGCGCACCCGATCGACGAGGATTATCTGGTCGCCCTCGAGTACGGCCTGCCTCCTACGGGCGGGCTGGGCATCGGTGTCGATAGGTTGGTGATGCTTCTCACCAACCAGAGCCACATCCGAGATGTGATCCTGTTCCCGACCCTCAGGCCCGAGGCTTCCGACAGCCCGGAGTCCGACCTCGACGACTGACGGAGGGCGCCACGCCGGTGGTCAGGCCGGCCGGGCCGCCTCGACTCTGTTGAGCAGGTAGGAACCCAAGGTCTCCAGGATCGACCTGGCTTCACCGTGTGGAAGCCGGTCGAGCGCTTCGGAGGCCGAGTCGAGCCGGCGCGACGCATCGGCCAGCGCTTCATCGATGTACCCGCCGTGGCGGACGATCGAGATGATCTCTCCCACGGCTTCATCTGAGTACGGCGTGGCCGCCCTCAGAATCTCCCGGATCCGGTCTCCGGAGGGCCCCTGGGCCGCGAGGAGCACGGGGGCGGTGAAGGTTCCCTCCCGGATGTCCGAACCGGCCGGCTTGCCGATGGTTTCCTCGTCGGCAACAAGATCGAGGGCGTCGTCGGCGATCTGAAACACCATCCCCACCTCCCAGGCCCATTCCGCGAGGGCGTCGACGATGGGTTGGGGCGCATCGGCAGCGGCGGCTCCAAGCCGGGCTGACGTTCGGATCAACGATGCCGTCTTCCCACCGATCACCTGGTTGTACTCGTCTATCGAATGATCGAGGTTTCCTTCGAGCTGTAACTCTTTGGTTTGCCCTTCGACCAAGTCTGCATAGGTGGCAGCCAGCAGCCGAACCGACTCTTGACTGAGATGCGTGGCGGCCACCTCCGATGCGCGAGCCATCAAAAAGTCGCCGGCCAGGATTGCGACCGTGTTCGACCAGTTGGCATTGACCGACGGCGTCCCGCGTCGCACGTCCGATTCATCTATCACGTCGTCGTGATAGAGGGAGCCGACGTGAATCAACTCCACCGCAACGCCGGCTTCGACGGGGCGATGGTCGCGGGCGGGGCCAAACTCCGCAGCCAGCAGGGCGAGCAGCGGGCGAAAGCGTTTCCCTCCGGCTAGAAGCAGATGCTGGGAGATCTTGGTGAGGTAGGCGTCATCGGCAGTCGCCGCTTCGAGCAACCGCTCTTCCACACGGGTGAGCGAGGTCCATATGCTGGGGATACCAATGAGACTTTGGAGTTCATCCATTCGTGACGATGCTATTACGTATGAATCCGACAGAATCCGCGCATGAAGGGCAAGAATCCCCCGGTGTTAAACTTGTGCATGCCAGGCGCAGGAGGCAGTTAGGTGTTTGAACGGTTTACAGATCGGGCCCGTCGGGTCGTTGTCCTAGCCCAGGAAGAGGCGCGCCTCCTCAACCACAACTACATCGGCACCGAGCACATCCTCCTCGGTCTTCTCAACGAGGGCGAGGGGATTGCCGCTCAGGCTCTGGAGAGCCTTGATATCGACCTTGCCTCTGTCCGTGACGAGGTTGTGAAGATCATCGGTCACGGTCAACAGTCCCCGTCCGGCCATATCCCCTTCACCCCACGCGCCAAGAAGGTTCTCGAGTTGAGCCTCCGCGAGGCGCTCCAACTCGGTCACAACTACATCGGAACCGAGCACATCCTTCTAGGACTGATTCGCGAGGGTGAGGGTGTTGCCGCCCAGGTGCTTCAACAGCTTGGAGCCGAGCTTCAGAAGGTACGTCAGACCGTCATCCAACTGCTTTCCGGGCCGGGCGGCGGCGAAGAGCAACAGCCCCAGGGCGCGAGCTCCGGCGGCCGAGAGTCCGGGTCGACTGGGTCGACGGTTCTCGACCAGTTCGGACGGAACCTGACTCAAATGGCTCGCGATGCCAAGCTCGATCCTGTCATCGGCCGTCAACGCGAGATCGAGCGGGTCATGCAGATCCTCTCCCGTCGCACCAAGAACAACCCGGTCCTCATCGGGGAACCGGGAGTCGGCAAGACAGCGATCGTGGAGGGTCTTGCTCAGAGAGTTGTTTCCAAGGACGTCCCGGAGAACCTTCAGGGCAAGAATCTCTACACACTCGATCTTGGCGCTCTTGTGGCGGGCTCCCGTTATCGAGGAGACTTCGAGGAGCGTCTCAAGAAGGTTCTGAAGGAGATCAAGAGCCGTGGCGACATCATCCTCTTCATCGATGAGATCCACACCCTCGTGGGTGCAGGTGCCGCTGAAGGCGCCATTGATGCTGCATCGATCCTCAAGCCGATGCTCGCCAGAGGCGAGCTGCAGACGGTCGGTGCCACCACTCTCGAGGAGTACCGCAAGTACCTGGAGAAGGATTCTGCCTTGGAGCGCCGGTTCCAGCCGGTGCAGGTCGAGGAGCCGTCGGTCAGCGAAACCATCCAGATCTTGAACGGGCTCAAGGATCGTTACGAGGCGCATCACTCAGTTCGCTTTACCGACCAGGCAATCGTTTCCGCGGCCAATTTGGCCGATCGCTATATCTCTGACAGATTCCTGCCCGACAAGGCGATCGACCTCATCGATGAGGCGGGAAGCCGGACGCGGATCTATCGAACCAGCGATGTTCCCGAGATCATCGAGATCGACGAGAAGCTGTCCAGCCTGCGTCTCGACAAGCAGGACGCGGTTGTGAGGGAGAATTTCGAACGAGCTGCGAGTCTCCGCGACGAGGAGAGCGGCCTCCTGAGTGACCGGACCTCGAAGGAAGCCGAAGGGGACGAATCCGGATGGGTTATCGACGAGGACTCAATCGCCGAGGTCCTCGCTCAGTGGACCGGTATCCCGGTCCATCGTCTCACAGAGGAGGAGACCGCTCGCCTCGTCCACATGGAGAGCGAGCTTCACAAGCGGATCATCGGTCAGCACGACGCCATTACCGCCGTCTCCAAGGCGATACGGAGGACGCGGGCCGGGTTGAAAGACCCGCGCCGCCCCTCGGGGTCGTTCATCTTCCTTGGCCCCTCGGGTGTCGGAAAGACCGAGACGGCCAAGGCTTTGACCGAATTCTTGTTTGGGAAAGAGGACGCACTGATTCAGCTCGACATGTCCGAGTACATGGAGAAGCACACCGTCAGCCGTCTGGTTGGGTCTCCACCCGGATATGTCGGCTACGACGAGGGTGGCCAGCTCACGGAGGCGGTGCGTCGCAAGCCGTTCTCGGTGGTTCTGTTCGATGAGATCGAGAAGGCGCATCCTGATGTCTTCAACACGTTGTTACAGATTCTCGAAGAGGGTCGCCTGACCGATGCTCAGGGTCGGACAGTCGATTTCAAGAACACTGTCATCATCATGACTTCCAACCTCGGTACTCGCGATCTGCACAAGAAGGCCGTCGGCTTCCATGTCGATGACGACGAGCAAAGCTACGAGTACATGAAGGACAAGGTCACCGACGAGCTCAAGAAGCATTTCCGACCCGAGTTCATCAACCGACTAGATGAGATCATCGTCTTCCATGAGCTCACGATGGAAGAGCTGAAGCAGATCGTCGACCTCATGCTTGTAAGGGTGCGGGAGCAGCTCGAGAGCCAGAACCTGGACATCGTCCTCACCGACGATGCCAAGGAGTTCCTCGGCACCGAGGGCTATGACCCGGAGCTGGGGGCAAGGCCTTTGCGTCGGGCGATTCAGCGCCTCCTCGAGGATCCACTCTCCGAGAGAGTTCTCCTTGGCGAGTTCAAAGCGGGCACGACAGTTCTGGTGGGCCTCGATGCCGAGAATGAGGAGCTCACTTTCGAGGCGTTCTCGGCGCCAGAGACTCCCTCTGTGGAGATGGCCGAGCAAGACTGACGGCTAAAGCCGGCTGGCTTGCAGCCGATTCTTATGGGGCGTGAGACTCAGATCGCTGCCTTTTGTCGCGGCCGTCTTGGCCGTACTCCTGGTGTGGGGCCCGACGGTTGCATACGCCGACTACGTGCCTGCGGGTTTTGCCGCGTACTCCGAGGATCTGGAGTCCCAGGGCTATGTAAATGGTCGCATGGACTCCGACCGCCTCACGAGGTCTTACGGTTGTCTCTTGGAGAGAGACGCTGGCTACACCTTTGCCCTGATGGCGGAGGCCGCCGAAGACGACGGGATCCGGCTGCGGATTGAAGATTGTTACCGATCCTTCAACCGGCAGCGCTCGGCATGGGAGCGCCGCTGTCCATACACCGCAGTCCCGACCCGTGTCTTCGACCCGACTACGGGTGAGTATGTCTGGGGGACTACGACTACCCGGAAGTGCACTGGCCCTCCCACCGCGCGCGCCGGTAATTCGAACCATGGTTGGGGTCGTGCCATCGACTTCAGCGACGGGTGGGGCGTCCTCACCTGTCGCGATCCCGAGTTTCTCTGGCTGCAGGCCAATGCCTTCAAGTTCGGATGGGTGCACCCGCCGTGGGCACATTGTGGAATGAGGACCGAGGAAGCATGGCATTGGGAGTGGGCGGGTGTCGTCGACGTGAACCTCGTGCCCGACTACACCTTTATCTGGATACTCGATGAGCTGACCATGGCCCGAATGATGGCTGATCTCGAGGAGCCGGTGCCGCTGCCAGCCGTCGGATCTGGCGACTCGGAGTTCCTCGACCGCTGGCAGAGCGTCCTCCCCTGGGGCAAGTCAGCCGATCCTGACCAGTAGCAAGGCTCGACTCCTTCCTATCTACCATCCAGGCGAGTCTGTTTCGCTTGGTCTTAGGTCTATCTGACCCACTAAGGTTCCCCTCCGGACAGATGCCCCTGTCCATCCCTTAGATATACGGAGGAAAATCGAGTGAAACGCTATCTTCGGTTCTTCGCGATCGTCGGTGCGCTGGCCCTTGTTCTTGCGGCCTGTGGCGATGACAGCAGCGACGAAACCACAACAACGGTAGGTACTACCGAGGCCACCGAAGCTGCCGGCGGTGAGGAAACCACCACAACCGCGGCCGCCGAAGAGGAGACAACGACCACCGCCGAGATGATGATCGGAGAAGGTCATGAGATCGGTATGGCCTTTGACGTCGGCGGTCGTGGCGACCAGTCGTTCAACGACTTGGCTGCCGGGGCCTGGGACGAGGGCAAGCGGCAGTTTGGCTATACCGGCCGTGAGCTGGCCCCCGACGCTGGAGGAGAGAACCGCGAGGAGAACCTCAGACTCCTGGCCGAGACCGGTAGTGAGATGATCATTGCCAACGGGTTCGCCTTTGCCCAGAATGTCTGGCGTGTCGGAACCGAGTTCCCCGATGTCAACTTCGCCATCACCGACGACTGCCCACAGGATGACACCTTCACCGTGGTGGAGATGGACAACGTGCGCTGCATGCTCTTCTCAGAGGAGCAGGGCTCGTTCCTCGTTGGAGCCGCCGCGGCGATGAAGACCACCACCGGAACCATCGGGTTCATAGGTGGCGTCCAAACAGGTCTGATCGAGAAGTTTCAGGCTGGATACGAGGCCGGCGCCCTGTCCGTCGACCCCGACATCACCATCCTGCCCGCGGTCTACCTGACCCAGGTACCTGACTTCACCGGTTTCAACGACCCGGTCAAGGGTAAAGAGGCCGCCGTGGCCTTGTACGGCCAAGGTGCTGACATCGTCTTCCACGCTGCAGGTGGTTCGGGTCTCGGCTTGTTCCAGGCCGCCGATGAGGGGTCCACGGACGACCTCTTTCTATGGGCTATCGGTGTGGATCAGGACCAATACAACTTCTTCATTGAAGTTTCCCCGGAACTTTCCGAGCATATCCTCACGTCGATGCTGAAGGCGGTCGATGTGGCGGTTGGCCTGGCGATCCTGGAGCAGCTGCAGGGTGAATTCACTTCGGGTGCGATTCGTCTCGGTCTCGCCGAAGACGGTGTCGGCTTTAGCACCTCTGGTGGGTTCATCGACGACATCGCGGACGATCTAGATGCTCTGGCCGTCCAGATCATCGACGGGACCATCGTGGTTCCCACGACGCCGGAGGCCTGATCGAGGCACTCCTGCTAGTTTGCGCCGGACCCAGTAACCCTGGGTCCGGCGCTTTTTCTCGTTTGGACGGATGAATGGCCCAGGTTCCCGCAATTGAGCTTCATGGCGTTACCAAACGCTATCCGGGAGTAGTGGCCAACCAGGATGTCGAGCTAACGGTGATGCCCGGCGAGGTCCATGCCGTCGTGGGGGAGAATGGGGCCGGCAAGTCCACCTTGATGAAGATCATCTACGGGATGGTCCGGCCTGACGAGGGCACTATTGCCATCGACGGCAATGAAGCCCACTTCAGATCCCCCAAGGATGCGATCGACGCAGGCATTGGGATGGTGCACCAGCACTTCATGCTTGCCGACAACTTCACGGTTCTCGAGAACGTCGTGCTCGGCTCGGAGCCCCGGACCGGTCTCGAGATCGATTTCAGCGTGGCCAGCGATCGGATAAAGGAGCTCGGCGAGACCTACGGTCTCAAGCTCGACCCTTCGCGCAAGGTCGAGTTCCTCTCAGTGGGTGAACGGCAACGGGTCGAGATCATCAAGGTTCTCTACAGGGGCGCCCGATTTCTGATTCTCGATGAGCCCACGGCGGTGCTGGTGCCCCAGGAGGTCGACGAGCTCTTCGACTCCATCCGTGACCTCAAATCCAAGGGTGAGACGGTCGTCTTCATCTCTCACAAGCTCGATGAGGTTCTCTCGATTGCCGACAGAATCACAGTGATGAGGGCTGGCCGGATAGTGGGGACAACCACCCCAGAGGAGGTCGACACCAACAAGTTGGCCGAGATGATGATCGGGTCCGAACTGCCGACCCCGGAGACCCGCGAGTCCACGGTGACCGACCAGGTGCTCCTGGATGTCGAGGGGCTATCTCTGGCTGCCAGTGAGGGGGGAAGGGATGTCCTCACCAATGTCTCATTCAAAGTTCACGCCGGCGAGATCGTAGGTGTCGCCGGTATCGAAGGGAATGGTCAGGCTCAGCTAGTCGACGCCCTGATTGGTCTGGAGTCTGAGGCGACAGGCGAGATCCTCCTACAGGGCGAGTCGATCTCCGACCTCCGAGCCCTCGACCGTCGAGGCGCCGGGATCGGGCTCATACCAGAGGACAGGCAAAAACAGGGTCTCCTGCTCACCTCGCCGCTGTGGGAGAACGCCGCCCTCGGCCACCAGAACAAGGAGCCGTACGCCAAGGGGATTTGGATCAACAAGAAGGGGGCTCGGCGACAAACCGATGAGATAGTCAGAAGGTTCGGTGTCAAGACCCCAGGTGTGGATGTGCCCGCAACCGCACTGTCGGGTGGCAATCAGCAGAAGCTGGTGGTGGGCAGGGAGATCGTGGCTGACCCGGTCGTTCTGATCGCTGCCCAGCCCACCCGGGGTATCGATATTGGGGCACAGGCAGCTGTGTGGGAGGAGCTGAAGAACGCTCGCGCTTCTGGGATGGGGATACTTCTTCTCTCGGCCGACCTCGAGGAGCTGATCGGCCTTTCCGATGCCATCCATGTCATTTTCGAGGGTCGGCTGGTCGCCAGACTCGACCCTGCGGCGATCACCCCCGAGATTCTCGGCACCTATATGACCGGGGCCAGCGAGGAAGGAGCGTCTTGAGGGGGGGCAAGCTGCTGACCAACATCGTCGCCCCGGCGATTGCTCTTCTGATCGCCTTTGGTATCGCGGCTCTCGCTCTTCTCCTGGCTGGTATCGATCCGCTGTTTGCCTTCGGGGAGATGTATACGTTCGGAAAGACGCCCGAGTCGATGATCATTTCCGTCAACAGAGCGATTCCACTCTTTGTCTCTGCCCTCGCGGTGGCGGTCGGGTTCAAGATGGGGCTGTTCAACATCGGTGTCGAGGGCGCTTATTTGCTGGCCGCGCTTTTCGCGGCATATGTCGGTGCGCTCTATTCGATTACCCCCGTTCTCCATATTGCGTCCATCCTCCTTGTTGCCATGGTGGTGGGCGCCATTTGGAATGGGATTGCCGGATGGCTCAAGGTTGCGAGGGGTGTGCATGAAGTCATATCGACGATCATGTTGAACTTCATCGCGATCAGCCTCAGCGCGTATTTGTTCCTCAATGTCTTCAAGGCCGAAACTGCAGGGCTCACCATCGCCACCGCATTGATCCCGGAGACCGGTTGGATTCCGTCGCTCAACCCATGGCTGGAGTTCTTTGGTGTCGAAGTTCGAGCCGGCACCGATCTGCACGGCTTCCTGATCATCGCGGTCTTCCTCGGGATCTTCTATCACTACCTGGTTAGCAAGAGCAGGTTCGGATACGACCTGAGGGCATCCGGGGTAAATCCGTCGGCGGCCGAGGCGAGTGGAGTCAACCCCAAGTCGATGATCATGAAAACGATGCTGATCTCGGGGGCGATAGCCGGACTGGTAGGTATGTCAACGCTGCTCGGGTTCTTTCACCAGTACCCCCAGGACTTCCCGACGGGGTTCGGATTTGCGGGCATCGCCGTTGCCCTATTGGGTCGAAACAACCCAATCGGAATGGCGTTTGGCGCCCTCCTCTTCGGCTTCATGAATCGGTCGGCGCTGATTCTGGACTTCCATGACGTACCCCGCGAGATCGTCACCATCATCCAGGGAATCGTGGTGCTGGCAGTCGTCATCGTCTACGAGGTCATTTCGCGGTATGTCCAGCGCCGTGTCGTTGCCGCGGCGGCGAAGGCCACTTCCGAGGCCGAGGACCCGGAGGAGGTGGCGGCATGACGGCGGTCGCCCAGCAGATATCTGGCCTGAACCGGACG
>CAXMPS010000070.1:0-4530 GCA_964194995.1 uncultured Gammaproteobacteria bacterium
ACCGACGAATGCGGATCAGTCAGCCATCTTTATAGACGAGAAAGGACTGTCTCTCTCGGGAGGCGCTCCTTCCCGTCGTCCGCGCCAAAACGAGTCGATAGCGGACCGGACATACCGGGTGTGGTCTCTGGGAGTGGATGCAACACCTGTCGGTGAGAGGGGTGGCATGTCGCCGAGGGTTTGTTGAGGGCGGGTGTTCAAGGAGTAGGCAGCCTGGTCTAGATCGTATTCGGTATGGTGGGAGAGGTCGTGCCTTTGGAAGTACTGGGGTAGTAGTCCGCTGGTTTTTTCGTTCGATTCTCGCTGCCAAGGCGATTTCGGGTCACTGGAGTAGACGTCGACTCTGGTATCGATGCTGAATTTGGCCTGTTGGACCATCTTTGTGCCTTGGTATCGTCGGCGCTGCGTGTTCGCTGAGCACCCTCCGTGCTGATCCTCTAGGGTTGGTTTGCAGCGATGAGGCGCCAACGAAAGATGAGAACGATGAGAACGATGCGAAAGATGGCGGTCCTTTCGGCGGCAGTGGCCCTCTCGTTGGCGGTCGTGGTGCCGACAGGCGCGGCCTCCGGCCCCACGATCGTCGAATTGGAAACGGTCGCTTCGGGACTGACGGCACCGGTGGGGCTGACCCACGCCGGCGATGGGTCCGGTCGCTTGTTCATCGTTGAGCAGACGGGTCAGATCCGCGTCGTCGAAGACGGGACGCTCTTGCCAACACCCTTCTTGGACATCTCCAGTTTGTTGCCGCCGCTGAACGCGTTTTTCGATGAGCGCGGCTTGCTTGGCGTGGCGTTTCATCCCGCTTATGAAGGAAACGGACGTTTTTATGTGCGGTACAGCGTGCCGCGCACTGGAGGGGCGGGAGAGCCGTGTTTCGGCACGTCGCGGGGGTGTCACAGCGAAGTCCTCGCCGAATACCGAGTGTCGGCCGAAGACCCCAACCTGGCCAATCCGACTTCGGGGGTCGTCCTGTTCAGCGTCGACGAACCGCAGTTCAACCACGACGCCGGCGATGTTGCGTTCGGTCCCGACGGGTTCCTCTACTTCACGCTGGGTGACGGTGGTGGAGCTCACGACGGTCTCGCCGACAGTCCACCGTCGCACGGGCCGATCGGCAACGGGCAGAACATTGAGACCACGCTCGGGTCAATCCTGCGAATCGATGTTGATCATCGCAGTGTCTGTCACCGCGGGAGAACGCTCCAGCTCGGAACGGCCGCCACTGACGCGCATCTTCGCCATGGCGACGCACTCGGTGCCTGCGCCGGCGACACGTCAACGGCGCTCTATGGGATCCCGGAGGACAATCCGTTCGCCGACACGACCGGAGCCGACGAGATCTACGCCTATGGGTTGCGAAACCCTTACAAGTTCTCCTTCGACGATGGCCCCGGTGGTGACGGAGGCCTCTATCTGGCCGACGTGGGACAGAACCTGTTCGAGGAAGTCAACATCATCGAACGGGGTGGCAACTACGGATGGGTAATCCGGGAAGGGTTCCACTGCTTCGACCCGTTCAACCCGGAGACCCCGCCCACAACGTGCGGCGACACTGGCCCGTTCGGCGAACCGCTGCTCGACCCGATCGTCGAGTACTCCCATCCGGGATCGGGCTTCAGCCCCGAGATCGGTATCACGGTCATCGGAGGATTCGTCTACCGCGGTTCGGAATCCTCGAGCCTGGTCGGCAAGTATCTTTTCGGCGACTTCGCGGAAGCGTTCTTCATACCTTCCGGGACCCTCTTGTTCATCGATGATCCAACGGGTCCGAGTCCCACGATCGAGCAGTTCCAGATCGGACTCGACGACCGCGACTACGGCCTGTTCCTGAAGGGTTTCGGGGAGGACGAGAACGGCGAGGTCTACGCCTGCGGTGATACCGCTCTGGCACCAGTCGGAGCGGGCGGTGTCTGTCAGCGGATCGTCGGCCTGGGTTAGCCCGGCGGCCATATGTCGAGGAAAAACCGCCCGCAGCCGGCTTGGGGCGGATGGGTGTTGAGGGCCCCGGATCTTGGGGAGTCGGTCTGACCAGGTTCCTCCACTATCAAGAGATAGTCATAACCGTCAGAAACGTCGCAAAGAAGGCATGTCGGGTCCGACCGATGCGGTGGCGGCGGCTCGAGAAGCGTTGTCGGGGGGCGTCGGTAACCCCCAAGACCAGGAACAGCTCCGTCGAACAGATCAGGGTCTTGATAGTGGCGCGGAGGTCGGCACCTGACCAGAGCATCCAAACTCTCAACCAGCTGCGCCATCTCGTCTTCTGTGCTCCCGAGGTGTCCAGATTCGGCAGAAGAACTCTCGGGTGGCTGCTTCCCCATCTCAGGAGTTAGCAGTAATTCCTTCTGCGGTCTGACCCGGCCTTGCCCAGCCCATCGCACGTCATATAATCTGGTCTGCAAAACCCGTTACACCGATTCGATTCCGGTCGTCGCCTCGACAAAGGGGCTCTTAGCTCAGCCTGGTAGAGCGCTTGCTCGACACGCAAGAGGTCAGAGGTTCAAGTCCTCTAGGGCCCACCCCGAAACCCCCTGGTAACAGGGGGTTTCGTCAATAGCCACGGGCTGTTCCTAGGTGTACATCGAAACTGCATCATCGCGTCGGATAGTTAGGAATCGCGTGAAATAGCGCAGTCATGCGGACACCTCGCGGACACTCCGATCGCCTAAGAGCCAATAACCGAAAGAATATGCAGGGCCCACGTGGGCGTGTTCAGATTCTCAGCCCCTCTATTCAAACCTCACCGGGCTGAGACTGAGCTTCTCCTTGCAAATTGACCTTTGAAATCGGCTGTGAAATTCCAGAGCGGTACATGATGCTGGTTGTGGGCGTGGCAACTGTCTGGTGTGGGCTGCTAGCCCGGCAACAAGCCCTCGGGGTAGCGGACTGGTTGTGGGTCAGGGAAGCGTGCATAGGCAACAGACCCATCCTCTGTGTCTTCCGGCGAACTGGCGTTGTAAGTGGAGGCAGTCTCGTCGGAGACGTAGGAACCCCACGGCCCGTCCTTCTGGAACTGTCGGGAACCCGCACACAGAAGCACGAACCGGCCTTCTCCGGTTCCGGCGAACGCATGTTTCGTTCCCGGCGGGCAATGCACGAAATCCCATTGCTTCAGCCGACGTTCTTGCCCCTCAACAATTAGCACCCCCTCGCCTGCAAGGACCAGGAAGTCCTCCTGATCGTTCTCCCAGTGGTAGGTAGTCGTCGGCTCGCCGGGTTCAACAATCCGAATAGCCATCCCAAGCATCGGAAAATACGTCTCCGCCTCGTACTCACTGTCGCCGGTCAGAGGCAAGCTAAACCCCTGTCCCGGCTTCTCGCTCCAAACTGCGTCGTGGGCGTTCAGAACAAACCAACCCTGACTTACGGGCACGACTCCAACGTCCGTAGCCTCAAGTTCTGCTTCAGCAACCATGCACCAACGATAGGCGTCGATCAGCCCCAGACCCCCACAAATAACGGCACCTATGTACGCCTAGATCCAGCGTCACGAACCACAATGGGCTCGTCGTAGGCGCGGGTGCGCTAACGCGAAACTCGGCGTCAGCACAGACAGAAGTCGTAAAACCGTCGACGGGCCTCACGAGAGCGAGAGGATGACGCCAATCAGATTGCTCCACCACCGGCTGGACCACCCGCACATAACGGCACTTATGGGCGGCGGTTAGACGGTCTCGACCTCGACCGTTGTAGGGACGGCTCTACGAGTGGCGTCTCCAACTGGTGAATGTTGGTCTGCCCATTCGACGATCTCTCGGAGTCGTTCGGGATCGACTCCTGATGCTCCTATTCGCACACGCACTCTGGCTTGCAGGGGCCCGGCTGGGGTGTTGTCGTCCATGCCGAGCAGGCCACGATCATCGGATTCACCGTCCACGGTCACTTCGAGGATGTCGAGAGTGACCCCTTCGGTAGCGGCCCGCATCGCTATCACAGTCGCATCGCAGCTGGCCAACGCTGCTCGCATCAACCATCCTGGCGACGGAGCTGAGGCTGTCCCCCCGACACCAGTGGGCATATCGGAGACGAGGGTGACACCATCCGGCCCCGATACCGTGGACCGGAGCCCATCAACCTTCGCTGTGGCAGGCGAATCTGTGTATCGGGCCTTATCCGGGTTGGCAGTTAGATACTCCACTGCTCCTGCAATCGACTGGCCAATATCAGACACCTGAACCTCCTCATAGACCTCCGACCTCACGGAGATTACCGCAGCAAAGCAACTCGCATCCGAGAAAGCGGACCACCCCAACCACGCGCACAACGGCACTTAAGGGTGGCTGATCTGGTGGTCCCGGCTTGTCATGAATCTCTGGCGTAGCTTCTCCAATCCAACGGAGGCATATTGAGAGGAGTGGCGATGTTCTAACGGATGACCAGGCTGCACTGGAAAGAAGACGACTACCAAGATGTTTTGTCTGCGGCGGAGTCGATGAGAGACCGGAGTGAAACCATCGATGGGTTGCTGTTCGCCGAATTTGCCAAGACTGGAGAGGGCGAGGGAATGATTATTGCTGCCTATCGGTCAGAGTC
>CAXMPS010000071.1:0-1211 GCA_964194995.1 uncultured Gammaproteobacteria bacterium
AAGACAAACCTGCTCGGCAACCTCATCGTCACCCAGTTTCAGGCGGCGCGGAACTGGCCGTTCGGATCCGCCCTCTCCGGGGCGATTCTGATCGTCATGCTGGTGGCGACCATGATCTACTTCCGAACCGGTGGCAGGACAATATGACGACACTTCACCAGGGCGCCGCAGCAGGCACGCGCGTGGACCGATCCCTGACTGTCTTCGGCTGGTTGGTGTTCGCCTTCCTCTATCTGCCCATCGTGGTTGTCGTCGTGTTCTCGTTCTCGGGCTCCGAGAGTGTGGGGAGATGGGGCGGGTTCTCCCTCCGCTGGTACGATCAGATGCTTGGCAGCGAGCAGCTGATGAACTCCCTGGAGAACTCGGTCGTGGTTGCGTTGATAGCGACCACCGTCGCCACGGTGCTTGGTACCGCTGCAGCCCTCTCCCTGGACCGCTACCGGCGATGGGTCGGCCGCGGTGCCTTCGACGGGTTGTTGTACCTGCCGATCATCATCCCCGACGTCACGATGGCTGTCATGCTCCTGTTGTGGTTCACCTCGACCGGCGTCATTCCGCTCGGTCGCGGTTCAATCACGCTGGCACACATAGCCTTCAACATCTCGTTCGTCGCGATCGTGGTCCGAGCCAGGTTGGCCCATATGGATCCGGCAATGGAGGATGCCGCTGCCGATCTGTTCGCCGATCGATGGCAGACGTTCCGACGGGTGACGCTGCCCTTGATCATGCCCGGAGTCCTCGGTGGCGCCCTACTCGCCCTGACGCTGTCGCTCGACGACGTCGTAATCACCAGCTTTGTCCAGGGCCCAGGATCGACGACGCTGCCCGTCTACGTGTTCGGTCTGATAAGACGCACGGTCACGCCTGTGATCAACGCAGTCTCGACGCTAATGATCGTGGTTTCGATGGTGCTTGTCCTGGCTTCACTGACACTCCAGAACCGGACTGGACGGAAAACTGATTCAAAGGAGACAGACCAATGAAACGCACACGGCTGACCGATAAGGCTAAATCGACGGAGAAACCATGAAACACATGTGGCCTACTCAGAGAAATGAATCAAAGGAGAAGCAACGATGAAACGCATATTCGCTCTACTAGCGGTGATGGCACTGGTGGTGACAGCCTGCGGGTCAGAGGGCACCACAGAGACGACCGAGGCGGCGGGGGGAAGTGGGACGACCGAGGCGCCGGCCGAAGGCATCCAGGCT
>CAXMPS010000072.1:0-1360 GCA_964194995.1 uncultured Gammaproteobacteria bacterium
GTCGATATCGACACATACCAAGCGCTCGCGATCGAGGAGTTGCTCGGTGAAGTTCCCGATCCCACATCCAGCTTCGAGAACGCGGTCGCCGATGTACGGTTCGAACCGGCTGAACATCCACCGATTGAACCCCCGGGCGCCGGCGAAAGACCTCAGAACGTAGTAGCCGTCGTGGGTGGTGAACCTCGTGTCGAAGAATCGATATTTGAAGATGCACCACACGGCCTCCATGGCGTCGGCGAAGCCGATCTTCTTGCCTTCGGCCACGGTCCTTCCGTGGTAGCTGACCGGTACTTCATAGATCCGCAGACCCCACTGGGCCAGCCGCGTCGTCAGTTCGGGCTCGAATCCGAATCGCTTCGACTTCAACGGGATCTGCTTGAGCACGTCCGCCCGAACCGCCTTGTAGCAAGTCTCCATGTCGGTGATGTTGATGTCGTTCAACACGTTGACGAGAAAGGTCAGGAACCGGTTGGCAACCGAATGCCAATAGAGGAGCACCCTTCGCTGCGGCGGATAGGCAAACCTCGATCCGAAGACCGCATCGGCCTTGCCCTCGAGAATCGGGGCAAGCACGATTGGGTATTCACTCGGGTCGTACTCGAGGTCGGCATCCTGGACGATGGCGATGTCGCCTGTCATCTCGGCAATGGCGCGGTGAATCGCGGCGCCTTTCCCCTGGTTCCTGCTTTGGTGAAACACTCGGATACGGCTGTCCGTCGCTGCCAGCTCGAGCAGAATCTCAAACGACCCGTCCGTGCTGGCATCATCGACACACACCAGCTCGATTTCGAGGCCGGCATCACTTTTGAGGACCCGGTCGACGATCGTGCGCAACGTCCTGGCCTCGTTGTACACGGGCATCAGGACCGACAGAGTGCGGAAGATACTTGTTTGGTTCGCCACTTGAGCGAAAAAGCTAGTCGATCGTCCCGGCAAGACCCTCCTCGGCGCGCCATGGACCAGGGTCACCGTCGGCCTGTGGTTGGCTGGCATCGGCGTCTGAGACTCTGAACTGGAATCAAGAGAAACCGGCGAAACGCCGATATATATTGATGGTCAGGAAACATCGGGCACCCCGCTATCTCGCGCGCGTCGTGGTCACGTTTGTGACGCTTGCGCTCGTGGCGGCGATGACTCCGGTGGGCACCCAGTCCCCGGCAGCCGCAGCAGGCACGACGTACATCGACGAGACGTTTGACTCGTCGACCTGGGACCAATCCAACCCCCCCTGGCACAACTGGATCGGCGGCTACATCTCCAGGAGCTCCACCCCCGGGATCCTCAACAACGGCTCCCGGGTCACCATGAAGAAGGGGACCCATTCGGCGGCGATGCTCAACCACGAGCTTCCCGAGCC
>CAXMPS010000073.1:0-6396 GCA_964194995.1 uncultured Gammaproteobacteria bacterium
CCGTCGGGATGGGTGGGCTCCACCTCTTTCACCTACACCGTGGTGGATCCGTCCGGAGCATCCGATGTGGTGGTGGTGACGGTGACTCTCTCAGACCAAGCGCTGGCAGCCGCAAAAGGGCTGTCGCGTGACCTCGGCACGGAGTCGCTCAACGTCGATGCTGCCCCGGCCACCTTTGGGACCCAAGGGGTTGTTGTGACCGCTATCCAAGGCGTCAATCTGATCACCAAGGCGTTCTTTCAGACTATTGCCGCCTTCCAGATCCCATCGGCGCTAATCGGGCTGACGTTCCTGATGTTCATGGGCATGGGAGGCGCCACAAGCGTCCCGATCATCCTGGCCCGACATCGTCAACGGTATTGGTCAATTGTGATGCTGAGCCGAGAGACCCAGCTTCCTGTCTACACCGTGCCAAGCCGAACCAGCCCGGTGATCTACAACTTCAACCCAACCACTGAGGGAATCCTGACCAACGGCCGACCGATATTTGCTGAGGACGTTCAGTGGATGCCGGTGGAAACGACTCGAGGTGATGGATGGGTCAACGCCGAGCACCTGACAGAGCAGATAGACGCAGAGGCCTTTCTCAATGACGCACGTCCCGCAAGATTGGTAAGGACATTTGCAGAGCGGCTTCGCGAGGGTCGTGACATATCGTCCTTGATAGCCAGCCGCGGGCTGATCGTGGCTCTGACAGGGTCACCGGTCCTCATCGACCCCGAGCGTCTCAAGAGCTTCCACCAGGATCCGAAAACCTCAGGGCTGGAAACTGGTGGTGGGGTCTCACAAGAGGAGGATTTCAGAATTGCGGTGGCCGAGCCCTTCCTCGGTGCATTCGATGCCACCCCGGATCTGGCCTTGAGTGCTTCCCACTCCAAGAAGGCACTCATCCCGGTCGAGGTCTGGAACTTCCGCTATCTCGCTCTGAACGGCGAGAGCACACAACCATGGTTGGTGTTCTTCGAGTACGAGGGAGGGAAGCCTCGCATCGTCGGGCTCGGAATCGACGAGTAGGCCCACCTATCACACACCGCTTGACAGCTGTGGCGACTATTGGGGCTTCAATCTCGAGTTGATTCGGTCCCAGAGCTGCTCGTCGATGAGAGATTGATATTCAGGATGTCGATCCACGAAACCGGCGATGAAGGGACAGATCGGGATGATGGTCCCTCCTTCGGCTCTGACGTCGTCGAGCGCGTAGCGAGCCAGAACCGAGCCGACACCTTGGCCTGTGAAGCCTGGCTCGATGTGGGTGTGGACGAAGAAGTAGCGACCACCACGCACGTGATAGACAGTGAAACCCGCGACGACGCCGTCGACTTCGACTACGTAGCGGTCGTTTTCAGGTTCGTTTCGTAATTCCATCTGCGACAAGGGAGCGTATCCACTCTGATCCAAGGGCTATTCAGCCAACAGGACCGGACTCTCGTGGGCACGCACTGCGGGCACCTCACCGACAAACCTCTCGACCTCGACCAAACACGTCTGCGCAGTAGGACCTTGAGCCAGAGACGACGTGCCCACATCCCGCGTCAACACGTTCGGGTTGCCACTTCGGCAGAGTCCTCCCGGCTCTACCGGGTCCCACCACGCTCCGGTAGGCAGTTGGACCACACCTTCCATCAGGTCATCCCTGATGGATACGGCCGCCATACAGACACCCCGATCGTTGAACACACGCACCAAGTCACCGGTCGTCAGATCGCGGGCTGCGGCGTCTACCGGTGCCATCCCGATCTGCTCCCTGCCTTCGACCTTCCCGTTCAAACTGGTCTCACCATGATCCCATTGGGAGTGAAGACGAGTCTTGGGCTGGTTCGAGATCATGTGAAGGGGATACCCATCGGCATTGCCGAGCCACTCCGCGGGGTCCATCCAGGCCGGATGGCCTGGGCAATCCGAATAGCCGAAGGAGTCGATCTTCTCCGAGAACAACTCGATTCGGCCCGATGGCGTGCCGAGAGCCGACTCCACCGGGTCATTCCGGAAAGCGACAATCTGCGACGGGAGGGGTGGGATCCACTCCTCGGGGATCTGGAAGTGACGGGAGCGTTTCAACTCATCGAGATCCGGATAGTCGGAGTGACGGGAGTGAAACTTCTCATAGAGGTGCTCTAGCCACTCATCTCCTGTTCGACCCTGGGTGAATTCTTCGCCGGAGCCGAGGCGATGAGCGAGCTCGGAAAATATGTCGTAGTCATTCTTGGCTTCGCCGACCGGGTCGATGACCTTCTCCATCCAGAACACGAAGTCATCCATTCCGCTCCCGCCGACGTCATTTCGCTCCAGGGGCGTCGTAGCCGGCAAGACGATGTCCGAATAGCGGGCCAGCGGATTCCAGAATGGTTCGTGACACACGATGGTGTCGGGCTCCTGCCAGGCCCTGGCCAGGCGATTCAGATCCTGATGGTGGTGGAACGGGTTCCCTCCCGCCCAGTAGACGAGGTGGGTCTCGGGGTAGATGAGCCGCTTGCCGTTGTAGTCGTACTCCTCCCCGCCCGAGAGGAGCAGGTCGGAGATCCTGGCCACGGGGATGTAGTCCTTCACCGAGTTCTTGCCCTGGCTCAAACGTGGCAACTCGTGGTAGCCAACACCGTGCCCGACCAACCCGACTGCCCCGTAGCCAAACCCCACACCGCCACCGGGAAGCCCGATCTGACCGAGCATCGCCGCCAGCGCTGATGCCATCCAGAAGGTCTGCTCTCCATGGTCGGTTCTCTGAACCGACCAGCTCACTGTGACCAGGGTCCTCGCCCGGGCCATTTCCTGTGCCAGCGAACGGATGCGATCCGGATGAATTCCTGAGATCTCACTCGCCCATTCCGCGGTCTTGGGCGTTTCGTCGGGCTCTCCCAACAAGTAGGCGCGGAGTCGGTCCCAGCCGGTGCAGTAGGTGTTGAGAAACTCTTGGTCATGGTCACCAGACACCAACAGGCTGTGGGCCAGGCCAAGTAGGACCGCGGTGTCGGTGCTGGGACGAGTCGGTATCCACTCGGCATCCACGGCGTCGATCATGTCTCCACGCAACGGGGACAGGTTGATGAACCTGACGCCGCGGTCCCGGCAGGTTTCGAGTCGACTGGAGACCATATGCCGCCCCTGTCCCCCGTAATTGACCTGGCTGTTCTTGATTGCCAAGCCTCCGAAACTCACTACCAACTCCGTGCTGTCGGCGATCTCGGCGAAGTGAGGTTGCTCGTCGGAATAGTCGTCGAAAGAGAGCCCAAAGACATGAGGGATGATGACGTGACCGGCGGCGATGGAGTAGTCATCTACGGAGTAGGTGTACCCGCCAACCGAGTTCAGAAATCGGTGGATCTGACTCTGAGCATGATGGAATCGTCCGGCGCTGGCCCACCCGTAGCTGCCTCCGAAGATTGCCTGGTTTCCATATTGGGAGCGGACCCGATCGATCTCACTGGCCAATAGATCGAGGGCTACCTCCCACTCGACTTCTACAAAGGGCTCTTGACCGCGCCGGTCGGTATTGGAGCCGGGGCCATCACGAAACCAGCTCTCCCGGATCGCGGGCCGCATGACCCGGCTTTGGCGAACGGCCTTCATCGACTGGCCGATTGGCGACGGATCAGGGTCCTTGGCGAACGGGTGGACCGCAGTGATCTCTTGATCGTCGGTCTCGACCTCGAAGGCACCCCAGTTGGTCAGCGTCAGATGTCGTTTGGTGGTCATCGTCCTCTCTGGTCAACCCGAGAATCTACTGGTTGGAGTTTCACTTCTTCCAACGTGCCGAGGAGCGGCGGAAGAGGCATCAGGGAAGCTGCACTGAAAATGGGGCGAGCGCTACCTATCTCAGGCAGTAAGCAGGCCTTGGGACCGTGCCCGAGCCAACGCATCCCCTCGGGTTGAGGAGTCCAGTTTGGTCAGCACCGCGGCGACATGGTGCTCCGCCGTCCTGGGTGAAAGGAAGAGCCGGTCGGCGATCTCAATGTTGGAAAGGCCCTCGTCGAGCAACTCGAGTACCTCCGATTGACGGGCGGTGAGCCCTGCGGCATGCCCCCTGGTCTTCCGGCCCTTACCCCGGGGCACCGACACCCCTTCGTCTCTCAGAGTCTTTCTCAGTTTGGCGGCCACCGCGGTCGCCCCCAACGTCTCGAAGATCTCGAGCGCCTCCAGTCGAGACGCTTGGTCGCCGTGCATCAGCGCCAGGCCCCGCTCGTACGGAATACCCTTCGCCTCCCAGATGGCGGCCGCTTCGTCAGGCTTGCCCTCCATGATCAGGCGATAGGGCTCAGCAATTTCTTCCGGAGCGTCCCCAAGCTCGCCCAGCTTCCAAAGCCAGAAGGCGAGAGAGCCGGCCGGCCAGGAAGATCCAAGCCGTACTCCCTCCTCGAGCACCTCGAGGAAACGGGCGGTCCGGTCCGGGTCGCGCTCGCCGGTCAACCACATGTACTCCGACTGCGCCGCGGCGGCGGGGATTTGGTTCTGTATCTCTCCGGTGGGCTCGGCCAGCGACCAGGTGTGATCTAGCGTGGCTCTCGCTTCGGGACGGCCCATTCGAGCCTGTAATCTCCCCAGCACCCAACCTGCGAGCAGGTCCGTGTGGAGGTGGGACCCAAGGGCCTCATTGGCGTTGTCCGCGGCCGCAGCCCACTCGCCCTTCCAGGAGAGAACCTCCGCATACTGGGCTTTTGCGTATGCCTCAAGGAGTCTTACCTCATGTCGAGCGGCGGTGTCGCGACCCTGCTGCGCCAGGTCTCCGGCTCGTTCTACTTCGCGGAGTTCTCCGGCCGCTGACGCCATGTTGATCAGCGCCCGGATTTCCTCGAAGAAGAATCCACCTTTTTCAGCACGTTGTCTGGCGTCCTCCAGCAGTCGGAAACCGTCTCGGTCCCCACGTATGTAAGTCTCGACACCCTTGGTGTTCAGGGCGTAGATCATCGTGAGCTCGTCACCGGTCTCATCGGCGAGGCCAATTGCCTTATCGGCGAACTGGATGGCCAGCACTCGGTCACCTCGCATCATTGAGAGCCAGGCACGTTGGCTCACGGCGAAGGCGAGGTCCGCACTCGGTGGATATCCCTCGAGAATTGTGATTGCCTCGGCCACGCTGGCATCGGCTTCTTGGGGCCGTCCGCTTACCTCATTGACTCGAGCCGCGAATGTCAGCGTCCTTGCCAACGCGAGATCATCGTCGCTGGAGCGGTGGAGTTCGATCGCCCGGGTCAGAATGTCGAGCGATTCGACGTTGTCGAGGTAAAACTCGTTGCGCGCCCAGTCGTCGACAATGGCGGCGCGGTCGACCTCGGCGATTCGGTCCAGGTAGGGCTCGAGCGTTCGAAAGTGTGCCAGCGCCTCCCGGTGGCTCTCCATGGCCATCGCTGCTCTGGCTGCGATAGGGGCAAACGCGATGATCGACTCGACATCGTCGGCCTCCCGAGCATGATGGACCAGCCGGGATGGGTCAGCCAGCCCACGGATCTCAGCCAAGACCTGCTGATTCAGTTGTCGACGATCGGTGTCGGTCAGGGCCGACTCGGCCGCGCGACGGGTCAGCTCATGGCGAAAAGAGATCGCATCGTCGCCAACCCGCAGAAGGCCTTGACGAACACATTCGGTCAAGTCATCTGGCGTCGGATCGAGGATATTCTCGACGAGCGATCTCTCCGCTAATCCTGGCACGACTGACACCAGATCGAGAAGTGCTCGGGCCCCCGATGAGAGCTTGCCGGCCCGGGCAAGAACCGAATCCTGGAGTGAAGACGGCACGTTCTCGACACCTGATGCGATCACCTCGGTCACGAAGAGTGGGTTCCCGTCTGTCTCCGCCATGACCTCCTCGAGGTCAAGGTCGGAGCCCGCGACCATCGACGCAACTGTCTCAGATGCCAGACGGTCGAGATGCATCCGCACCAGGTTCTGAGGAGGAAGCTCCCCAATCACCTGTCGCAGCGGATGGTCGTAGTCGACCTCACCGTCGCGATATGTGAGAAGGAGCAGTCCGCTGCTTCTGGCGATCCGCCGACCCAGGTATTTGATGACGTCGAGGGATGCCTCGTCCGCCCAATGGGTGTCCTCGATCACCAAGACGGTCGGACGCAAACCGCGGGATAGAAGATCAAGAAGAGCCTCCATAACCGCCCTACGGTCACCGGCTTTGAGAGGCTCCACCAGCGAATGCTCGTCGCGGGAGATATCCCAGACCGGGCCCAGCGGCTGGGGAGTCGACAGATCATCACAAGAGCCAAAGAGAACATGCGCATCGTCGTCATGATCATCTACGAATTCCCTGACGAGAGAGCTCTTGCCGATTCCGACCTCGCCCCGGACCAGGACGACCTTGCCCCCGGACGAATCGAGATCGCCCAACAAGTCAGCCAGCAATTCGAGCTCTTTCTTCCTCTCGAGAAGCACGAAACGCAGCTTACAGTTCGCTTA
>CAXMPS010000074.1:0-1749 GCA_964194995.1 uncultured Gammaproteobacteria bacterium
GCGCCGTCTCAATCGATACCCGTCTGACGCTCGTCAACGCCATCTGGTTCAAGGCCAGCTGGCGGGAACCCTTCGATGCCACTGCAACGGCGCCGGGCCCATTCACCCTCCTCGATGGCACCCAGATCGACGTTCCCCTGATGCAGGCCAGCCTCGGTACCGGCTTCGCCACTACCGACCGGTTCGACGCGGTCCGTCTCCCCTATGCCGGAGATGCCGCCATGGTGGTACTCCTCCCCAAACAGGGTTCACCTGCTGAGTTGGCAGCAACTCTGGACCCGGAGGATTTGGACATCGCGTGGGGTGACTACCTGGTCGAGATCACCCTGCCTTCCTTCGAATTTGATGCCGAGATCAGCCTCAAATCCTCACTGCAAGAGCTGGGCATGCGAGCCGCGTTCGAAATGCCTGCCGGTGACGGCGCCGACTTCACCGGCATTACGCCAATTCGAGAACTCTTCGTATCCGACGCCTTCCACAAGACCTTCATCACCCTCGACGAGGAAGGAACCGAAGCAGCCGCGGCTACAGCCATCGTTGTCGGAGTAGTGTCGGTTCCCCAGCCTGCCACCTTCACCGCCGATCACCCCTTCCTCTTCTGGATCGAACACACCCCAACGGGCGAGATGCTCTTCCTCGGCCAAGTCACCAACCCGACATAGCTAGCAGGTAGCGCATAACGGCACATATGCGCTACCTGCGATCAGAGATCGGGCCGCCCATATTGCCGGTTAGGCGCCACCTGCCTCTGCGCTTTGACATAGAGTCGACCTCGAGCGTCGTCGGACACGACTCGATCCGTAGGGGAGCGCTCGACATCCGGAGGCGCCCTCGTAACCCGGACGGAGGTAGCTCAGGTCCTACGCGCTAGCGAGTTAAGCCAGCGAGACTCATATAGCTCACTCCTTTGCGGTCATACTGGACCGTGCAGACATCTTCAAAAGGCGGTCGTTTGGTGCCTATCTGCAACGGTTGTGGAGAGGAAGCTGCCACGACTAGGGAGCATCTGATTCACCGGGCCGTTGGACGTGCAATCCTCGGCGACAGGACCTTGGACACGGAAGACGTTCGAAGCCAGCTGAGATCTGGCTACTACCGCTTCGCAGGCGACCCCGTCGAACGAACTCATGAAGACGTTCGGGCAGACTGGCACATTCAGAATCTCCTCTGCGCAGACTGCAACTCGGGTTGGGCAATGCGTTTGGAGGAGGAGGCGGGATCCAATCTTTACGGGTTCCTACACGAAGGGGCGCCACTCGACGCGGCCTTGGTGAAACGCTGGATCTTGTTCTTTCACTTCAAGGCCTGGCTGTACTACTCACGAACGGAGGCCCTCAGGCAGGGCCAGCTGGTGAAGCTCTTTGGGATGATCAGCAATCCCAACGCCACGGTCTCCGTGCCGATCTACGTCGCCGTCCTAGACGCGGATCCCACGATCTGGGAGTTCAGCTTCCAAACAGACGACCGCCACGCAGCTGGTTCTCCGGGCTTCCTTTTGATAACGCACGGCTTCGTCTGGTTCGTGCCATTCGAGGACAACGCAGCGCCACCGTTTAGCGCAGCACTGCTCGCAGACGGGCTTACACGTGAGGATGTCCCAGTCATCTCGCCGACGGCGCTTCGTACAGTTATCCCGCCGGAGACGATCGAAGGCCTCACCGACTGACCCGATGGAAGGTCGGGCGGGCTTCCACACCTCGCATCGAACGCAACACGTGAACAGATGATTACCCGCCCATATCGGCTGTG
>CAXMPS010000075.1:0-1270 GCA_964194995.1 uncultured Gammaproteobacteria bacterium
TTGGTGTGCCTGGACTAAAGAGGGCGACTTGACCACTCGAACACATGATGTGGCAGTTATCGGTGCGGGCATTGTCGGCTTGGCCACGGCTTTTGCTCTCGAACGCCGGTTCCCAGGATTAGACGTCCTCGTCGTGGAGAAAGAAGGCAAACCAGGACAGCATCAGACGGGCCACAACAGCGGTGTGATCCACTCTGGCCTCTACTACCGCCCGGGGTCACTTAAGGCCCGTCTGTGCGGCGAGGGACGGCACAGGATGTTGGAATTCTGCGAGGAGGCTGATGTTCCAGTTGGCAGTTACGGCAAGCTTGTCATTGCGACGAGGGAAGATCACCGTGCGGCGTTGGAGACGTTGTGGGAGCGGGGTCGAGCGAACGGGTTGTCTGGGCTCGAGAAACTTGGCCCCGACGGTATCCGCTCGGTTGAGCCACACGCCACTGGGATCGCGGCGCTCTGGGTGCCGGAAACGGGTGTCACCGACTTCGCCGCGGTCGCGGAGCGTATCGGCGATCGCCTGGGAGGGATGATCCAGACCGACACCAAGATCGATTCGATCTCGTTCAAGACGCAGGGGGTGCAGCTCGGAGCCGGTGAGAAGTCCTTTCTTGCAAAGGTTCTCGTCAACTGTGCTGGTCTGCACGCTGACCGCATCGCACGTCTAGCGGGCGTGAACACCTCGATCCGGATTGTCCCCTTCCGCGGCGAGTATTACACCCTGAGGAGAGGGTCGGAGGATCTGGTCAACGGACTCATCTACCCAGTACCCGATCCTCGATTCCCCTTCCTGGGAGTTCACTTCACTCGGAAGCTCAACGGGACGGTCGAGGTGGGACCCAATGCCGTGCTGGCCCTCGCCCGTGAGCATTACCGGGGCACACCGCCATCCGTCCGCGACCTCTGGGACACGATGAGCTTCCCAGGGTTCTGGAGGGTCGTGGGCCGGTATTGGCGCACTGGGACCATGGAGATGTGGCACTCGCTCAGAGTGTCGTCATATGCCCGGCAGGCAAGATCGCTGGTTCCCGACCTGCGAGATGAGGATCTGGAGAAGAGCTTTGCGGGCGTGCGAGCTCAAGCTGTGGCGCGCGACGGACGACTACTCGACGACTTCGAGATCATTACCACGGATAACACAGTCCACGTGCTCAACGCTCCATCGCCAGCTGCGACGTCGTCGCTCGCCATCGGCGAGCACATAGCGAATCTGGTCGGCGACACACTTCGTCGCTAGGCGTTTGAATCATGACATTCCAACCAGCTTGCCGAGGCG
>CAXMPS010000076.1:0-2293 GCA_964194995.1 uncultured Gammaproteobacteria bacterium
GTCTGTGAGTGATTGCGCCCGAGTCATTGCCTCAATCGCGCCCTCCCGGTCTCCTGTTCGCAGAAGCATCTCGGCACGCGCCGTTTGATAGGCGTGGTGGCCGGCGAGATCGTCCTCCAATACTCCCAGCGCGGACAATCCAACCTCCGGCCCGTAGGCGAAGCCCCGCGCCACTGCGCGATTGAGGAGGACTACCGGCGAGCCGAGCACCTCGACGAGATCGTCATACAGGCCTGCGATGCGGACCCAGTCGGTCGCGGAGAATCGCGAGGCAGTCGCGTGAGCAGCTGCTATCTCGGATTGGATGACATAGGAACCATTCCCGCCGAGTCGCTTCGCCCGGGTCAATGCTTCGAGACCGGTCTCGATCTGAGAAGGATCCCAAAGTCCGCGATCCTGATCCTCGAGCAGAACGAGATCTCCTCCGCGGTCGACTCGGGCTCGACGACGACTGTTTTGAAAGCGCATCAGCGAAAGAAGGCCAAGTGGCTCCGATTCGTCCGGCATCAACTCCACCACCGTCCGCCCCAGCTCGATAGCCGACTCGGCGAGGTCATCCCTCACCAATTCGTCGCCAGATGATGAAAAGTAGCCTTCGTTGAAGATGAGATAGATCACGGCAAGCACAGCCGCAAGCCGATCGATCAACTCATGGTCGGGCGGAATCCGGAACGGGATGCCGGCATCCCTGATTTTGGCCTTCGCCCGAACCAATCGCTGGGCCATCGTCGGCTCGGCGACGAGAAACGCCCGGGCGATCTCAGCCGTCGTCAAGCCGCCCAGGGTTCGCAGCGTCAACGCGACTTGTTTGTCGGTGGCCAAAGACGGGTGACAACAGGCAAACACCATTTGCAGGCGGTCGTCGGGAATGGAGTGAGCCGAAACAGTCACTATCTCTCGCTCCGCATCGATCTTCTCCAGACCAGCCAGAATCTCGGATTTCCGGGCCAAATTCTGCTGTCGTCGGATCCGATCGATGGCGCGGCGCCGGGCCACCGTCGAGATCCAACCCGGTGGGTTATCGGGGACACCCGTACTCGGCCAGGACCGAAGTGCCTCGATGAACGCGTCCTGAATCGCCTCTTCGGCGAGGTCGATGTCCCGAGTATTGCGGGCGACATTGGCGAGGACCAGGCTGTACGAGTCACGGAATGCCTGCTCAACAGCTTGCTGATGATCTACCAATCGGCCTTCCTCGCGGGTGTCACAGGATCCATGTCAACCTCCTCGTTGTTCTCTTTGGGAGCCCGCTGAGCAATGCATATCACTCATCTCGACCCTCGGCACTGATCAGTGGACACTCCTAGTTGACGAGGAGACCTCTACCGTATCGACACGCGCTGACGAATTGGTCCCTGCCTACTGCTGATTGGGGCACTAGCTTGAAAGTAGAGAGAGAAGGAGCAAAATGGGTTGTCTGCTACTGATCCTGATTGGGGTCAGCCCCCGGCTCGGGATGATCACAATTTGGATCATCAGCGACTGGGTCGATCGCGCGTTTAATGGTGCCCTCATTCCGATTCTGGGGATCATTTTCCTTCCCTGGACCACCACCTTCTACACCGTTGGCTACATCATTGGAGATGCGGCCGCGCCTTGGGGAATACTCGGAATCTTCATCGGATTGTTCATGGATGTGGCCTTGCACACCGGAACAGCGGTTCGAGCCCGCAAGTCGTCATACGCCACGTAACGGTTAGTTGAAATCACCGCCGCGCTGGCGGGGTTTACTCAGTCCGTGACCAGCAATCCGAAACTGATCTACGTGGGCGACCCGATGTGCTCGTGGTGTTGGGGGTTCGCACCCGAGATCGAGTCGTTAGCCGAAGATCACGAGGTAGAAGTCGTGGTCGGGGGCTTACGTCCCGGCCCGGCAGCACAACCGCTGGAAGAACAGCTCGCACGGTTCCTCGAAAGCCATTGGATAGAGATCCACGAGCGCACCGGGCAGCCCTTCGACACCGCGTTCCTCGATCGGCGTGACGGTTGGGTTTACGACACCGAACCGGCAGCCATCGCGGTGGCGGTGATGCGAGAGATGAACGAAACGCGGACTCTCGACTATTTCACCACGATCCAGGAGGGTTTCTATGCGAAGGGGCACGACGTCACCGACTTCGACGAGCTCACCGAATTGGCAACGGGCTTCGACATCGATACTTCCAACTTCCGAGCGCGTCTCGATACCGAAGACGCCAAGAAGTCGGCCTGGGCCGACTTCTCCCGCTCCCGAGACTGGGGCATTGGCGGATTTCCTGCCCTGATAGCCGAGCTTCCCGACAACCAACTCGCC
>CAXMPS010000077.1:0-2502 GCA_964194995.1 uncultured Gammaproteobacteria bacterium
TGCGGACCATCTCCGTACACCACGTGGAGGACACAATGGGAAGCGCGACATTCGATGCGGCGAACGTCGAGAAATTCGAAACTGGTTTGAGAGGCCAGCTGCTTCGCCCAGGTGACGATGGGTACGACGACGCCCGCACAATCTATAATGCGATGATCGACAATCGACCCGCCCTCATCGCCCGCTGCGCCGGTGTCGCCGACATCATCCAATCGGTCAACTTCGCACGGGAGTGCGGTTTGGTCGTGTCCGTTCGGGGCGGCGGGCACAACGTCTCGGGAAACGCCATCTGCGACGGTGGTCTGATGATCGACCTCTCGCCCATGAAAAGCGTCCGTGTCGATCCGGAACGCCGCACCGCCTGCGCCGAGCCTGGCGTCACTTGGGGCGAGTTCGACCACGAGACACAAGTGTTCGGCCTGGCGACGACCGGCGGCCTCATTACCACCACGGGTGTAGCAGGTCTGACCCTGGGGGGCGGCATCGGCTGGCTTATGGGGAATCATGGCCTCGCCTGCGACAACCTGCTGTCGGTCGATGTCGTGACCGCCGATGGCCGGCTCCTGACGGCGAGCGCATCGGAGAACCAAGACCTCTTCTGGGGTTTGCGCGGTGGTGGTGGAAACTTCGGCATTGCCACCTCCTTCGAATTCCAGCTTCACCCCGTGGGGCCAATGCTTGGCGGGTTGGTCATCCACCCGCTGGATCAAGCGGTGGAGCTACTCGGGTTTTATGACGAGTTCACCCAGACGACCCCGGACGAGCTCGGCTCCATGGCCGTCTTCGTGACCTCGCCCGAGGGCGAGCGCGTGGTCGCCATTGCGGTCTGTTACAACGGCCCCGTCGAGGAGGGCGAACGGGTGCTGAGGCCCCTGCGGGAATTTGGTACACCGCTCGCCGACGTAATCAGCCCCATGTCCTACGCCCAAGTCCAAGGGATGTTAGATGAAGGCTTTCCGCCAGGATTGCAGAACTATTGGAAATCGAACTTCCTGAAGGGTCTCGATGACACGGCCATCGAAATGATCGTCGACCACGTGCGGAACGCGCCCTCGCCGACCTCCGCGGTGGCCATTGAACAGCTTGGTGGCGCGGTGAATCGGGTTGGGACGGACGATACGGCCTTCAATCACCGCAATGCCCGGTACAATTTGCTGATCGTTGGCATGTGGCCCGATCCAGCAGCAAAGGACGAGAACGTGAAGTGGGTGCGAGATCTCTGGGATGCGATGGAACCCTACTCGTCAGGCGGCGTCTATGTGAACTACCTGGGTCAGGAGGCCGATGAAGGCACCGAGCGGATCATAGCTGCATATGGACCCGAGAAGTACGAGCGGCTCGTTGCGCTCAAGAACAAATACGATCCAACCAACCTGTTCCGACTGAACCAGAATATCAAACCGACAGGCGTTTGATATCTGTCCATAAGACCGCGCTCGTCACGCCCAATTCTGGGCGACAAGCAGTCGTGGTGGCCGCAATAGGAGATCCACATGGAAGAGAGTGCCAAATCGAAAACGGGCGGCTGCATGTGCGGCGCGGTGCGGTACGAGGTCAGCGGTGAGCCGATTTGGGTCGGTCACTGCCATTGTGTGAGCTGCCGGCGGCACACCGGAGCCCCCGTCGTCACGTTTGTATGCTTCCAAAAGGAACACGTCGCCTTCACGAAGGGGGAGCGCCGGATCTACAATTCATCACCTGGCGTGGGACGCGCCTTCTGCGGCCAGTGCGGAACGCCGCTGACCTGGGAAGGGCAGAGCGAGGTCTCGGAGCGCGGAATGATCGTCGAGTTCCACATCAGCACCCTCGACGACCCCGACGCCTTCATTCCGACCAACCACCTTTTCTATCCAAAAAGAATCGCTTGGTTCGACGTGGCCGACGACCTGCCGCGCTATCACGGATTCGATTTCGACAGCGAAGTTACCCGCCGAGGTCCGGCGCGCGATAATCTGCCTGGCTGAAAGCAGTACGAAGGTCGGCTTAGAAGGCGACGAGATCTGCACCGACCAACTGCTTCCGCTTCGAGATCCCAAAGCCGACGTAGCCTACAAAGAGATCGTTCTGCGCCGCAGCAATTGCCTCGAATGTCCGCTTTCTGATCGGGAAGCGGACCTTGGGCATGGTCCCAGTGAATGACTGTTTGTGGCCGAACCTCGCCATTGGTTCTTAGCCCGCTCGAATGGCTGTTTGGGGTCAGGTGCGGACGAAAATCCGACCCCTCGATTGCGTCTGCTGTTGGGGGTTAAACAGACATTTTCCGCAGAAAAGCAGACATTCCAATTTCGATGTCTGGAGTTGGGGGAAGAGCGGGCATTGCTTGTCAGGGGCTGTCAGGACCGTTCATAGCCAACAGCGGTCATGACAGGCCGAAACCACCCGAGCCACCGGTGGCAAGGCCGCGTGGGGTTGGGAAGAAACCGACGGATGCGCCCTTTTCGATTTACCGGGATAATAGGCACGGCACGTCGGAATGGTGATCCGGGTAATCGGGGGAGACCC
>CAXMPS010000078.1:0-3996 GCA_964194995.1 uncultured Gammaproteobacteria bacterium
GGAAGCCGCGAAGACGGCGATCGAGACAGCAGCTGCGTCCGTCCGGGATCTCCGGGTGGCCGAAATCACAGAACTGGATCTCCAGATCGAAGACGGACGGATAATCGCATATCGGGCGAAGGTGAAGGTTTCGTTCAAACATGAGGCCGGCGGATAGGGCAGAGACGCTTTAGGTTTTTCCTCCTTCGCCGTCACGACCTCATCCCAGTTCGTTTTCCGGTCCCGGACTGGGTGGTCGCCCGACGATGTGCTCAAAGCCGACTGGATCGGTAACGCCTTCGGTCACAACGACGATGGGGCGAGCTCCGAACACGGCGGCCGCAGCTTCGGGAGCACAGCGGAAGGCTGCCCGAAGGCCCGCCGTCCCGGCAGCACCAGATTCGCTGACCTCGTGGCCGATGCCGGCTAGACGCTTGACCTCATCGTTGGCCTCGTCGTCGCTAATCGTCATCGTGGCGGACAGCACCGAGCGCAGCGTCTCCATCGCGACCGGTGATGCCGTTCCACAGTTCAAGCCGACCATCGACGACTGTTGAGCGTGGGACAATGAGACGGACCGGCGGGCAATGGCGGCCACGGTCACACATGCCGCGGTAGTAGGTTCGACTGCAACCAGCGACGGTCTCGGCGGTGTCTGCCGCGAAATCCACTTCGCCCCAGCCGCGGCGAGGCCTCCCACACCCGCTGGAACCACAAGCGAGGTTGGCGACCGGACCGACTGCCGGATGATCTGGTCATCGATCTCCGCAAAGATCGTCTCGTATCCTTCAATCACCTCACGGGGCGTGTCCTCGTACCCCGGCCACGAGGTGTCCGACACGATCACGTCATGGCTCCCAGCCTCTTGCGCGCACCGCATGACGGCCTCGTCGTAGTCGACGGAATTCACGACCACTTCTGCACCTTCCCCGCGGATGGCTTCGATCCGTGCCGGGGCGGTCGGGCTAGGCACGTAGATCTTGGACGGCAACCCAACCAAGGCGGCAAAGCGGGCGACAGCCCGGCCATGATTTCCGTCAGTCGCGGCAACCAACCGAAGTTGTTGTTGCTTCGACAAGCGCGTGGCCAGGTCATCCAGCGAGGGCGACTGCTCCTCGATGTCGAGTCGACGCAGCAGCACCAGATACGAAGCGTACGAAGCGCCCAGAAACTTGAACGACGGAAGTCCGAATCGGCGCAACTCCAATTTCAGCCAGACCTCGTCGCAACCCAGATCCTGGGCTAAGTGACGGTCCTCAGCCAGCGCAGTCGCCCGATACCCGGCAAGCCGACGATGGAACTCGACCGGCCTCGGTGGGTCGGAAGCCGACACGCCCACTGGACCGTCCAGGCCAGAAGTATCAAAGAGCGTGAAGGCCATCGAGCAGATAGTACGACGCGGCCGTGGGATGCCAGGAGGACGGTGTTGCCCTTCGGTGTAGGGTTCGACGCCCGCAGAGATCACGAGGAGTCCGCAATGCCGAAGTTCATCATGTTGTATAAGGGCGAAGCCACCGATATGGCGGACATGACCCCGGAAGAGGGTGCCGAAGTGATGGCGAAGTGGGGCTCCTGGATGGAGAAGGTTGGGTCTGGATTGGCAGACGTTGGTACGCCGTTCGGTCCCGGAACGTCAGTGGTTGACGATGGCACCCCGGGCACCGCACTTTCGCTCACGGGGTTCTCGATCGTCGAGGCGGCAGATATGCATGCTGCACAAGGGCTCGCCGACGGCCATCCATATCTCAGCGCCGGAACTGGCGACTATGCCGTCGACATCTTCGAGATGATGCCCGTTCCGTTCGAGGAGTGACGTTTAGCCGGCTCTCGCTTCCCTTCAGAACCGGAGCCGAACCTGCCGTGACCGACGGCATCCCTCAAATTCAGCTCGACCAAACCGCTAGCGACGAAATCCTGGAAAAGATGACCCGGTGGGCGTTCGCCTTGTCAGGGGTCACGGAACAGCCAAGTCGAGCATCACTACCTGGAGCCCGTGCGCTAACGGTGTCACCCGATATCCCAGTTGGCCACCCCGATGCATTGCTGGTTGGTCGCGAATTCGCACACATCCACCCTCAGCCCTATGGCGGCAGCATGCACATGAAACTCCCCGCCACTCAAGCCACCGAGGTAATCGACAGGGGCTGGGGAGAGCATCACCCGCTTTCGCTCGACGGGTCGATACCGAACCTGCTCATGGTCTATGCGCCCCGCACCGATGATGACCTCGCCGTCATCAAGATCATCATTGGTGCCGCGGTGGAGTTCGCAACCGCAAATTCCGCCCACGATCCGGAGCAGCCTTCTTAGGCGACGACTCAGGTCGTCGGGTCAATCACTTTACGTACTGGTCATGTCGTCCGGCCTTGCCGCGGCCCACTGTTGTAGATCCTTTTCCCCGATCAGGCCACCGATGGCTCGGGGATGAGACCCGAAGAGTCGTCGATTGTTCTCTCTTCCGCCGCCTGTTCGGCTCTCATATTTCGAGGGATGAGGGTGAATGCGATCACAACCGCTGACACGAGCACGGCTGCCGAGATCCGAAACCCGGTATTCATCGCATCGATGAACGCCTCGTTGGCAGCTGCTATCACGGTCGCCCCGACTTCTTCGGGAAGACTGGCTGCAACAACGGAGGCCACTCCGACGCTCTCCCCGGCCAATTCCACCACTTCATCGGGGACGGCGCCCGCGAGGGCGTCGCTCACATTGCTCCGATAGAAGCTCGACACAAACGACCCGATCGTTGCGATGCCGAGGGCACCTCCGAGTTCCCGGCTGACGTCGTTGACCGCCGAGCCAACCCCTGCATCGGCCTCGGGCACGGCGGCCATCACCGTGTCTGTGAGAGCAGGCATTCCGAGTCCGGCTCCGAACCCAAATATGCCCAGCGGAATAACTATCGAGAGTGTCGAGGAGTCGACTTCAACTCCTGTGAGCAACAGGACTCCGGTGATCATCGCCCCGGCCATCGCGAGCACCAGGTACCTGGGACCGATCCTCTTCACGAGAACACCGGAAAGCGGCGCTCCCATGATCATTCCGACCGAAGCCGGGATGATCAGAAGTCCCGCTGCAAAAGCCGAGCGCCCCTGGACAATCTGGAAGTATTGAGTGAGGAAGAAGAAAGTGACCAGCATGCCAAAGATGATCAGACCCAGGGTGAAGACCGCTCCCGTGAAGTCCTTTTGGCGAAAGAACTTGAGCGGTAACATCGGCGCTTCACTCCTGGTCTCGACTATGGCGAAGGCAGTCAAAAGAGTCACGGCAAGCCCGAACGCAATCAGGATCTCGGGCGACGACCATCCCGCCTCCGGTCCCTGGATGATGCCGTAGACAAGAGCGATGAGCCCCGTTGTGCTGAGAACTGCCCCGGGTACGTCAAGACCCAGGTCCCGCTCATCTCTCGACTCGGGGACGAAGATCATTCCGATCAGAGCGCCTGCCAAGATTGGGACGTGCAGCCAGAAGACAGAACTCCATCCGATGTTGTCGACCAACCATCCTCCGAGGACCGGACCGAGCCCGATTCCAAGACCGCCGACGGCGGTCCAGATGCCAATCGCCTTGGCCCGTTCACCCCGGGGAAACACGTTGGTGATAATCGAAAGGGTCGCCGGCAAGACGAGTGCGGCACCCAATCCCTGAACGCCCCTGAAGCCGATTAGTCCTCCGGACGTAGTCGAAAGGGCGGCGCCGACGGATCCAGCCCCGAAGATCAGAAGGCCAACGATCATCCATCTCTTTCTTCCAAAGCGGTCCCCGAGGCTCCCCCCGAGCAGTAAGAGCCCGGCCAGTATCAGGACGTAGGAATCGACTATCCACTGCAGAGTGGAGGTGGATGCTCCGAGGTCGACCGAAATGACAGGGAGGGCGGTGTTGACGACGGTGTTGTCGATGAAGACGATCAGAGTCCCGATCGACATCACGGCCAATACCAACCAGCGACGCTTGGACGAGATTTGGTTCGTCTGGGTATCCAGTGTGGTGGACATTCTTTTTTCTCCTCTTGGGGAA
>CAXMPS010000079.1:0-1379 GCA_964194995.1 uncultured Gammaproteobacteria bacterium
CCCTGCTCTTGCTTTACCAGCTCGTAGCCGAAGAGCAGGGGGTTGATGCCGGCAAGCTGCGCGGGACGATCCAGAACGACATCCTCAAGGAGTATGTGGCGCGGGGAACCTACATCTATCCACCTCAGCCTTCGATGCGTCTGGTCACCAACGTATTCGAGTATGCGGGGCAAGAGATGCCCCAGTGGAACCCCATCTCGATAAGCGGGTACCACATCAGGGAGGCCGGGGCTACCGCTGCCCAGGAGTTGGCGCTCACCATCGGTAACGGCCTGGCCTATGTGAGAGCTGCCCAGGATGCCGGGCAGGATGTCGATCAGTTCGCTCCTCGCCTCTCGTTCTTCTGGAACGGTCACAACCATTTCTTCGAGGAGGTGGCCAAATTTCGGGCAGCCCGTCGGATTTGGGCCAAGCTGATGAAGGAGGAGATCGGGGCGAAAGACCCAAGATCGTGGGCCATGAGATTCCATACCCAGACAGCCGGGTCCACGTTGACGGCTCAGCAGCCCTTGACCAACGTCGTACGCACAACGATGCAGGCGCTGTCAGCGGTTCTTGGTGGCACCCAATCCCTGCACACCAACTCTTTCGATGAGGCGTTGGGCCTGCCAACAGACGAATCTGCCCTCCTCGCACTTCGCACCCAGCAAGTGATCGCCCACGAGACAGGGGTGGCCGACACTGTCGACCCGCTGGCCGGTTCCTACTTCATAGAGACCTTGACCGACGAGCTCCAGATCCGTGCCGAGTCGTTGCTGGAGGACATCGAAAGGCAGGGGGGAGCCGTCGCCGCCATCGAGGCGGGATGGATGCAGTTGCAGATCGAGGAGTCTGCATATCAGGAGGCAAGACGCCAGGCTGAGGGCACCAGTGTGATCGTTGGCGTGAACAAGTATCAGGTCTCTGAGACGGCCGAAGTGCCCGTCTTGGCCGTCGACCCCTCCCTGGAGATTGGCCAGGTCGAGCGTCTGGAAAGGTGGCGATCGGAGCGTGACGACGCGGCAACCAACGCCGCCCTCGATGAGCTTGAGGCCGTGACAGCGTCTGAAGACAACCTGATGCCTTCTATGAAAACGGCTCTACTTGCCGGAGCCACGGTGGGAGAAGTGTCGGAACGCCTCAAGAGGGTGTTTGGCGCTTATCGCCCGCACTAGTGGCCCGTCTCACAAATGATTGCGGCGTCTCTCCGGCCCGCGACGTCGCTCGCTGCGTCCTCCGCCTTGCCGCACGATCAGGTGCGGCTTCGTTGTACGTCCTTGCGATTCGATCACCGATGCCTCGGATGACACCGCCTCCGGTCCCTCGCACCATTCATGCGACAGACCACTAGCAGGTACCGTCGCAGGCAGATGAACGACAACCGGACCCACTTACTGATC
>CAXMPS010000080.1:0-20389 GCA_964194995.1 uncultured Gammaproteobacteria bacterium
CCCAGAAGTAGCTGCTGAGGGAGCCGTGCTCGTCGGCCAACTCCAGGGCCTTTTGGGCGTTGTTGATGGTGGACCGAATCTTGCCCTGATGACGCACGATGCCAGCATCTACCAGGAGATGCTCCACCTCATCCTCTCCGAACTGGGCCACCTTCAGTTGGTCAAAACCTGCGAATGCATGTCTGAAATTGGCTCGTTTGCGCAGGATGGTCAACCAGGACAGGCCGGCTTGGAAGCCTTCGAGACAGATCTTCTCGAACAGGCGGGTGTCATCGAGAGTGGGTCGACCCCACTCCAGATCGTGGTATTCACGATAGATCTCAGGTTCGACTCCCCACCAGCAGCGATTGAGGCCATCTTCTCCTGTTTCGACTCTCAACATGTTCCCAGGGTGCGTCGTCTCATTCCTTCGGCTTACCTGCCGTTCCTCTTGCCGCTCCGCCTACAGCTCCGATGGCGATTCCGACCGCGACGCCGATCGCCAGTCCGACCGCAATTCCCTTAGCCGTCGATTTCGCGGTCTCGCCCCGGCTCTGCCTTTCTTCTGGCTCGTCTGTCATGACCATCTCCCTTCTATTCCCCGATTCTTACGGCCAACGTCAGAGAAAGTAACGGAAGACAAAGGTCAGCGACGGTTGCTCCCACCGTTTATCGAGGACATGGGCGCATTCTCCCCCCCGGCGAACGAAGTGAGGGCAAGGGAGCTCTTAGGACCTGTCCCGGCGTTTAGCCGGGATTAGCGAGGCGGCTCCTACTCTGATCGACGTGAGTACTCGTGTGCGCGACGGCGTTTCTGGCGCAGCGGCGGCAGCCCTCGGCCTTGGTGTTTCAGAGCTTGCTGCGGGCCTGTTCGCCGGACTTCCCTCGCTCGTCGAAGGACTGGGGAACTGGGTCATCGATGCCTCTCCGAAACCGGTGAAGGATTGGGCTATCGCGGTGTTCGGCACCAGTGACAAGCTGGTCCTTCTGATCGGGATTGCTGTGGTCACCATCACGATCGGAGCCGCAGTCGGTGTCTTTGCCAGAGCCAGATTCGGGATTGCAATTACCGTGTTCGTCGGCTTTGGTGTGGCTGCCGCTCTGGCCGCGGCCCGCGATCCTCAATTCTCGCTCGGGATAGCGATCATCCCTGCCGGGTTGGCTGCTCTGACGAGCCTCGCGACCCTCCAATGGCTCTACGGACTTCCCCCATCTCCGGCGACAGCCGCAGATGAACCGGCCGACTCTTCTCGCCGATCCCTGATCTTGGGCCTCACCGCTGTTTTCGGCGTAGCAGCGCTGTCCGCCGGTCTGGGTCGATCGATCCTGGAACGAGCCAAACGCGCAGCGGCAGGGCGAGCCGAGGTCGCCTTGCCGGCCGCGGCCGAAGCCATCCCTCCGGTGCCGGCGGCCGCCGAACTCGGCATCGACGGGCTGGCGGCGGTGGTGACCCCGAACCCCGAGTTCTACCGAATCGATACTGCGTTTTCGGTCCCGAGGGTTTCCCTTCCCGACTGGACCCTTGCGATCAAGGGCAGGGTCGACCGGCCGTATGAGATCTCCTATTTCGACCTGCTGGACATGCGGATGGTCGAACGCCATATCACTCTGTCATGTGTCTCCAACGAGGTAGGAGGGAACCTCGTCGGGAACGCCAAGTGGCTCGGCGTCCCTCTCACTGAGATCCTCGATCGGGCCGGTGTCCGCCCAGACGCAGAACAGGTTGTGGGTCGGGCAGTTGACGATTTCACCGTCGGATTCCCCGTCGAAGCGATCTACGACGGTCGCGAGGCGCTCCTCGCCGTTGGCATGAACGGCGAACCACTCCCCTTTGAGCACGGGTTCCCGGCCCGGCTCGTAGTGGCCGGCCTGTACGGGTATGTGTCGGCGACTAAGTGGCTTGCCGAGATCGAGTTGACCGGCTGGGACGAATTCGACGCCTATTGGATCCCGAGAGGGTGGGCCAAGGAGGCACCGGTCAAGACGCAGAGCCGTATCGACGCACCAACCATGTCTCGCCTCCCCTATGAGGGCGAGCGGGTGGTGGCGGGTGTGGCATGGGCTCCGAACCGGGGCATATCGAAGGTCGAGGTCCAGCTCGGCGATGAAACGCCGTGGGTGGAGGCCGAGCTGTCTGAGTCACTGACCGATGATTCGTGGCGACAGTGGAAGATCAATTGGGAGGCTCCTCCTGGTCGTCACAACCTTCGGGTCAGGGCTACCGATGGCGACGGCAACACTCAGACGGAGGAGATTCATCGGGCGGCGCCGGATGGCGCAACGGGGTGGCATACCCGCGTGGTGTTGATTGACGAGGCGTGATGACCGTTCCCGGCTATCACATCTAGTCGACGTCTATTGCGCTGATCGCCCAGGCGAGATTGCTGGCATTGTCTTCAGCTGAGAGCCGCAAGACCCACCCTGTGTCGGGGCTACCGTCGTCGAACCAATGCCATTTCAATCGTTGGGCTGCCGCGCCCATTTCGGTCAGATCTGCTGGCCAGTCGAGATCGGCCAGGTTGGCAATGACCCACCAAGCGAGATATCGCCCCGATGCAGACCCGCGACGCCGCCCATGAGCCCCTCCCGACGCGCCAGCCCAAGCCATCCATCGCAATGCCCCTCCGGTATCGAGGCGAGCCACCCGAGCCTGAGTCAGACCTAGGGCTCTTATGGCTTCGAGATGGCTGCCCTGGACGGTGGCGGTCTGGCACCTTCCGTTGGACTCCTCGGTCCAGGGCTGCACCAGGTCGGCAAGGGCGTCTTCAGAAGCCGGGTCGTCTACTGCCTCGAAAGCGGTGGGCATACTCGTTTCGACCATCTCGGGAGTTTTGGGCGATGGGGTTTGCACCTGATCTGCCTTGTATTTGGCGACCGGATACCCAGGTTCCCAATCCATCGTCGAGGACGGCAGATCCGCGATGTCCTCGTCGACTTCGTCGCCACGGACCACTCTCTCGGCAGCAACGGTTCTTCGAATAGGCCCTGCTTGGAGATGTGGCTCGAGATCTCCCCAGCTCTTGGTGCTCGCAACAACCTCAGCAAGGGGCCCCAGCGTGAACCGTGAGGGGCCTTCGGAGACGATTGGCCCCGCTACTTCCGCCGGAGCCTCGAGAGCAAGGCGGTAGCGGATGTGCTCTTCGACTCCCCAGAGTTGCTTTCCGCGACTCAATGCCTCGCGACAGCGGTTCTTCAGTTCGAGCAACAGATCCCATTCCAGAGCGGCGCAATATCCGTCGATGACCCGGAGCAAGTCATCGGTGTTACTGGCTTCGATCGCCTCGGTGGCCCGCTGGCTGATCAAGGGCGCCGCCCGGTGTTGGCCGGGAGGTTGCGGGATGACCAGCCGGAGAAGGATCCGATGTAGACATCTGGCATGTCCATTCCGGCGAGAGTGAACGCAAGGGCTGTGTGACAGGCATTGACTCCGCTGCCACAGGAGACGGTCGGCTCGTCGTTGACGTTGGCGTACCTCGCCTTGAGCTGTTCCCGGCTCAGGAAACGACCGTCCGGGCCAACGGTTCAACTGATCTGAAGGTTGAGCGCTCCCGGGAGCCGTGTTGGGGGTCCGTGAGCGACCATCGCAAGTCGAAAATCCTGACGTCCTCCAGGTGGTCGAACCGCAGCCGGTTGACCACTACTCCTCCTCGTCGTCCGCGTCCTGCGCGGTGATCTCATCGCCGAGCTGACTCAGTGTTGTCCCCACGGCATTGGCGAACGAGCTCGCTGCCTTCTTCAACTGCTCTCGTGTCGCCGGATCCCTGAGAGCGCTCGAAATCGACTCCGCTACTTGATCCCACGCTCCGACCAACGTCGCGAACGCGCCCTGGATCTCTTCCTCCGACGGGCCGCGGTCTCGGGCGGCGCTTGAGTAGGCGGTCTTGAGGTGTGCACCGAGTTCGCTAAAGCGGGTCGAGACGTCATCCCAGGGATCGGCCTGGTCCTCCGTCGTAGGATCTGGGTCGTGTTGCTCCATGTTCTCGATGGTACCTACGAGCTGTTCCGTGCCCACTTCGGTTGGAAGGAGTCTGTCATCGGATCCGATGGCGCCGATATCAGAGCCACCCTGGGAATCATCGTGTCGACGCTGGCCCTATTGAGGGAGCCCAGGGTCACCCATCTTGCTGCCAGCTTTGACACCGTCATCGAGTCCTTCCGCAACGACATGTTTGCCGGATATAAGACAGCGGCCGGCATGGATGAGGAATTGCTGGCTCAGTTCCCACTAGCAGAGGATGCACTCGAGTCGATCGGTGTTGTTGTCTGGCAGAACATTGAGTTCGAAGCCGACGATGCCCTTGCCACCGCCGCCATCCGCTGGGTCGAGGATGTCGAACAGGTCGTCATTGTGACACCGGACAAGGATCTCACCCAGGCCGTAGTAGGCGACCGAATTGTGACTTATGCACGTCGCGAACAGAAGATGTACAACGAGGACGCAGTGGTTGAGAAGTTCGGAGTCCACCCCGAGTCGATCCCCGACTATCTGGCACTTGTTGGCGATACAGCCGACGGTGTCCCCGGGCTGCCAGGTTGGGGTGCCAAATCGACCTCGAACGTGCTCGCCCGATACCCGAGGTTGGAAATGATTCCGCCTTCGTCGGACGACTGGGAGGTCACCGTTCGCAGTGCCGCCAAGCTCGCCTCCACGCTTCAGGCCAATCTCGAGAAAGCGTTCCTCTACCGGGAACTCACGACGTTGCGGCTCGATGTTCCCATCGAGGAAAGCCTCGACGATCTGGAATGGAAGGGTGTTCCTAGGGAAGCCTTCTACGGGTTCTGCGAGCGTGCGGGGCTCGATGCCGAGTCGATCAGCGTGCCCTTGTGGGCGGAGTGATCCGCCCTCAATCGTCTTCGGCCTCCTCCCAGACCACGTCGAAGCGGTCCATGCAGTCGGAGCAGCGATAGGCAAACGATGTTCCCGGCTCCGGATCCTCGTCCTCCGGGAGAAATGAGATCAGATGGGCCGTGCCACTGCATTCGACGCAGACGATGGACTCGGGAGGAAGGCTCATTCAGACTTGGGAGGGCGGATCGTCAAGAGAATAACCGCGCCAACGATTCCGGCGACAAGGGAACCTGAGAAGATCCCTACCTTCGCCACGTCGACGAGATGGGGATCGGAGAAGGCGAGGCCGGCAATGAAGAGCGACACTGTGAATCCGATCCCAGCGATGGCCGCAAGGCCAAACACATGGGTCCATGTCGTGCCTGCGGGCAGCCGACCCATGCCCAATCTGACAGCGGCAACGGTAAATATCGTGATTCCCAATGTCTTGCCCACGACGAGCCCTGCGGCCACGCCCAAGGCGACGGTCGAGGTCAATGCCTCGCTGAAGGAGGTGCTCCTGAAGTCGACCCCGGCGTTGGCGAGGGCGAATAGCGGGACGATCAGAAATGAGCTCCAACGCACCAGGTTGTGCTCAAACCGGTTGAGAGGCGATACCGACTCAGCTGCGATGTCGCTGAGCAGCAGCGCCTCATGGTCGGCGTGCTCTTGGGCGCGAACCCCATCGACCTCAACGGGGTATTGGTCGAGAATGGTGCGAACTCTCTCATCAAGCTCGCGTGGCTTGTAGAGGGGACGTGCCGGTGTCAGGAAGCCAAGAGCGACACCGGCCAACGTGGCGTGGACGCCCGATTCGAGGGTGAATAACCAGATCAAAAGAGCCATTGGCAGGTAGAAGGTCAAGGATCTGATACCCACTTTCAGAGCGATCCACACCGATGCCAACCCCCCAATCGCCAAGGCGAGAAATCCAACGCTGAGCTCATCGGTGTAGAAAATCGCTATGACGGCAATGGCTCCAATGTCGTCCGTGATGGCCAATGCCAGTAGAAACAGCTTGGCCCCAGTGGGCACGCGGGAACCCAGCATCGCGACGACGCCTACAGCGAAAGCGATGTCTGTTGCCATCGGGATTCCCCAACCCTGGACAGCCTCGCCACCCGTCTGCGCGTTGATAACGACGTATATGGCGGCCGGGACGATCATGCCGCCCAGTGCTGCCATCACCGGCAAGGCGGCTGCCTTGGGGTCGCGTAGATCTCCCGTTACCAGCTCGCGTTTGATCTCCAGGCCGACCACGAAGAAGAAGATGGCCATGAGGCCGTCGTTGATGATCTCATGAACACTCGCCTCGAAGTGGAAGTCGAAGAATTCGAAAGTGAGATGTGTGTCGAGGATCTCGAAGTAGGTGGCTGAATAGGCCGAGTTGGCCCAGAGGAGCGCGGCGATGGCCGCCACCAGGAGGACGATCCCGGACGACGCCTCCACCCGGGTGAACTCGACGAAGGGCCGGACGAAGCGTTTCGGCACGAATCGGTCGGAGGTCACCCAGGTGCGGTGACGTGGGTCGTATGTCACCGGAGGGTCATGCCTGCCGACTTGAGACTTGTGCAGGCCTCAACCACTCGTGCGGTCATCCCCTTCTCGGCTTTCCTCATGTAGGAGCGCGGGTCGTATGTCTTTTTGTCGCCTACGTCACCGTCGACCTTCAGCACACCCGAGTAGTTGGTCATCACATGGTCGACGATCGGCCTGGTGTATGCGTACTGGCCGTCGGTGTCCACGTTCATCTTGATGACACCGTATGAGAGAGTCTCGTGGATCTCCTCCAAAGTGGAGCCGCTGCCCCCGTGAAAAACGAGGTAGTGACGGGCCTCTTCGCCAAACCGCTTGACGACCGCAGCCTGCCCGTCACGAAGAATCTTGGGGTCGAGTTTCACGGCTCCTGGCCTGTAGACGCCATGGACATTGCCGAACACGGCGGCGAGCAGATAGTGGCCGCGGTCGAAAGAGCCCAGAATCTCGGAGACTCGCACCATGTCATCGGGAGAGGTGTAGAGCTTGGCGCGATCGATCCCCTCATGGTCGGTGGCGTCCTCTACACCGCCAACAATCCCGATCTCGAGCTCCAGAATGATGTCGAGGCCGGCGCACCTGTCGAGCAACTCACGAGCCAGAGCAAGATTCTCCTCCATGGGAATCGACGACGCGTCCAGCATGTGCGATTGGAATAGGGGTCCATGGCCGTCGGCCATTCGTCTCCGCGATATCTCTAGCAAGGGGCGAATGAACCCATCGACTCGGTCGGGTGGGCAGTGGTCGGTGTGGAGAGCAATGTTGACCGGGTATTGCTCGGCGACAACATGAGCGAACTCGGCCAGTGCCTGAGCGCCGATTGCCATGCTCTTGTTTGACTGGCCTGATGCGAACTCGGCACCTCCATACGAAACCTGGATGATCCCATCGGATTCGGCCTCGCTGAAACCTTCGAGTGCGGCAAGAAGGGTGGACGAAGAGGTGGCATTGATGGCCGGGTAGGCGTAGCTCCCGTCCCTGGCGGCGGAGAACATCTCCCGGTATTTGGACGGGGTGACTATGGGCAACCGGGCTCCGTGAATCTCATCGGCAGGAAGTTACCAAGCGGCTGACGATGATTGTTCGCAACGTGCTGTTCCAGTTCGTTTGGTTCCCTGCGGAGCAGGCCGACACTGGGTCACTGGGAGGCGAACCGTTTCCCGACTCGCCGTCAGAATCCGGACCCAATAGGTTCTGCTTCGATGGAAGAGGTCATCGCCCAGTCGCCGGCGTCAAAAAAGCCGCGAAGCCCGATTCTTCGTGGCATCTACTTCGTTCTCGGGCTGATCTGTCTCGGATTCGTCTATCTGAGCGTTCTTCCCGGGATCCCGACCTTCGACTTTGTAATTCTGGCTGCCTTCTTCTTCTCAATGTCATCCGATCGATTCCATTCCTGGATGGTCAACCACAAGGTCTTCGGAAAGATCATCAGCGGCTACCGCGACGGCGGTCTGACGATGAGGATGAAGTGGGTGGCAGTGATTGCCATTGTCGCGTCGCTCAGCTTTTCGATCTTTGTGTTGATGGACAATCGGGTTCTCCGGATCATCCTGGCCCTTGTAGGGGTGTACGCAGTTTGGTTCGTCTTCAGCCGACCCACCAGGGCCAAGGACGAATCCTGATCAGCCGCCGCTGACTGCCTGAAGAATCCGAATCTCGCTGGATGGCTCGACGGCACTGTCGAGTTGGGCCCGTCGGCCGTCAACGAATATCAGAACGTGCTGTCGGATCGAACCGGTCTCGTCGAGCAGGTGGGCTTTCAGAGACGGCTCCCGTGTGAACAGCCCATTCAGGGCCGAATCCAGGTCCTCCGCGTCCACCTGGTGCCTCAGGCCGTGACGAGTTGCCTGGCCGAGAAGACGGGGAAGAAGGATTGTGGCCATCAGAGGAGAGAGACTGCGCCGATTCGGGGGAAGGACGCATCGAGGCACTCCCAGGTCTCGCCGTTATCGTTGGTGATCCAGACCGTTCCGCCGGTGGTTCCGAAGACGAAACGGCCTTCCCCATCACCGTCGAAGGCTCCCCGAAGAACGCCGCTGAACTGGGGAGCATCCGGCCAACCGACGCCTGCGACCGACCATGTTTCGCCGCGGTCGTCCGAGAAATAGACCCGCAGTCTCCCATCGATCGGCACTCGATTCTGATCCGACTCGAGGGGAATCGTGAACATTCTTCCGCTTCCGTGATCCCGCCACATGACAAACCCGAAATTCGCCGGAAGCCCATTCTCGATACGCACCCAGCTGTCACCCCCGTCGCTGGTTCTGAACACCCCGCGATGATCCTGCCTCCAGATGGTCATCGGGTCTTCAGCGTCTTGGGCGAGGCCGTGGACGCAGTATCCAACCTCGGGCCGGGGAGCGTCTTCGGGTGAGTCGACCGGCGGCACGCCGTCGTTCTTTGGACTCCATGTCGCTCCGCCATCGTCCGATCGGAAAACGCCAACCGCAGAGATCGCGACCCACATTTGATCTCCTACTGTCAGAATCCGGTGTGCAGTCAGGCCTCCCAGCCCTGGCTCCCACTCGGGCCGAGTCTGGTGCTCGTTGAGCCCATCGATTGGACTCCAGGTGACTCCCGCGTCGGTAGAAGTGAATAGACCGGCATGGGCGACGCCGGCCCAGAGCCGGCTGCCATCGTGATGGAACCTCCAAAGCTGTTCCATCTTTCGGTTCGTGTCCTCGGGCCAGGCAGGTGGGCTGTCTATCGGCCCCCAGTTGATCAGGTCCTCGCTGCGGTGAATCCCGCCACCGAACCAGTTGCTGGCAACCGCGGCCAAGTGCATTCCGTTGTTCCTGCCGTACGCCGTCACTTTCCAGCCCGGAAACAAGGGCCCTTCGACTGACCAGCCCCCGCCATCGCCCGTCAGTAGGTATCCGCCTTTCTCAGTACCAAGCAAAATTCGCGTCATATCCAGGCCTCTGGCATAAGACCGAAGCTAGTGCAGCGTGGGCCACTGGCGGCCTGTCGCTGATGCCGTTGATTGTGGCGGTCTGTCTAACTTGCCTCCCGATGCGAAAGCTCACCAGATTCGAACTCGGTCTCGTCGGGACCCTGACAATGACCGTCGCCACCTTCCCGCTTGTCGTGTTTGGTGTGCTCGCCGCCGACCTCATCGCGGAGTTCGACGCCGACCGCTGGCAGATAGGGATCCTGGTGACTGCCGCGGCGATCACCGGCGGGTTGCTTTCGCCGGCGTTCGGGCGGATCACCGACCATTGGGGAGGAGTCAGGGCCTCCGGCGCGGCGCTCGGGATCGGCCTGTTCACCTTTAGCGGTATCGCGCTGGCACCGACATATCTCCTTCTTGTGGCGGCGGCCTTGTTCAGCGGGATTCCGCAGGGGTGGGGCAACCCGGCTTCGAATGCCCTCATCGTCGAGAACGTCGATCCTGGGAGTCGAGGTGTTATCACCGGCATCAAGCAATCGGGAGTTCAGGTTGGCACCTTCCTCGGTGGTGCCCTCTTGCCGCTCTTTGCCGGCTTGTGGGGTTGGAGACCGGCGGTGCTTGCCTTCCTCGTGATTCCCCTCGTCGGCCTCGGAAGTCTCTGGGGCAGATCCTCCGCCAATCCATCGCCACCTCCGTCGAACAGGGCGGAGAGGCCGCCGGTACCTGCGGCGGTGAAGTGGATAGCGGCGTATGGGGCAGTCACCGGCCTGGCCACATCGGCTGCATTTACCTTCCTCCCGTTGTTCGTACAGGAGGCACAGGGATGGAGCGCTGCTACCGCCGGGTGGCTGTTGGCCGGCATTGGGCTGATCGGTGTCGCATCTCGGATCGCATGGGGACCAATCGCCGAGCGACGACTGGGTCATGGTCGAGTGTTGTTGATTCTGTCGATCGAATCCACCGTTGCTGCCCTCATTCTGGCGTGGGCTGCCCGGTCGCCTGTTTCACCGTGGCTGCTGATATTCGCGGCCCTTCTCTTCGGAATCGGAGCGGTGGCGTGGAACTCTGTTGGCATGTTGGCGGTCATGGACCTCTCGCCCGAGGGTGGGGTGGGCCGAGGAACCGGTGTCGTGCTCTTGGGCTTCCTGCTTGGCTTCGGGTTGGGGGCACCACTCATGGGTCTATCGGTCGACGCACTGGGCACCTATTTGCCTGGCTGGCTGGTGGTTGCGTCCTTGTTCGCGTCGGGTTCGGTCATGGCCGGGAGGGTTCGAGACGCCAGTACCCTGACCCATTCGTGAGACTGGTGATCGCCCGATGCACAGTCGACTATTCCGGCCGACTAGACGCACATCTTCCCGAGGCGGTGCGTCTGATCATGGTCAAAGCCGATGGCACTCTCGCCGTCCACTCCGATGGCAACGCGTCGAAGCCCCTCAACTGGATGGTTTCGCCAAACGTGCTGGAGACATCTGACGATCGCTGGGTGGTCAGCAACAAGAAGGGAGAGCGCCTGACAATCACCCTTCACGAGATCATTGAGGACGTAACCCACAACCTGGGCGACGATCCCGGTCTCGTCAAAGACGGCGTTGAGGATCATCTCCAAGCTCTCCTTGCGGACAAGCCGTGGATTCTCGAGGAGGGCCTCACTCTCATCCGCCGCGAGTTCCCCACAGATATCGGCCCGGTGGACCTTCTTTGTGCAGATGCGAATGGCGCGACCGTGGCCGTGGAGGTCAAGAGGAGGGGGGAGATCGACGGCGTCGAACAGCTGGCGCGGTACATCGAGCGGCTCAACAACGACCCAAGGCTGGCGCCGGCACGAGGAATCTTCACGGCCCAGTCGATTGCGCCTCAAGCCATCGTCCTCGCAGAAGCCAGGGGCATCGACGCTGTCGAGATCGACTATGACGGTTTGAAGGAAGCCGAGGACACGGAGCTCAGGCTCTTCAATATCCGGTGATGTTCGACATTGCCTTTTTCCACCCCGAGATCCCGCCCAACACCGGCAATGCCATGCGATTGGCCGCAGTCACCGGATGCCGACTCCATCTGATCGAACCTCTGGGGTTCGAGATGGACGACGCCCGCCTAAGACGGGCCGGGATGGACTACCGGGACAAGGCGGTTGTCTCAGTTCACCAGGATCTCGAGGCGTGGAGGTCTGCAGCCAATCCATCGCGAGTGTTCGCCTTTACCGTCGATGGAGATCATCTCTATTCAGAGGTCGAGTACCAGCCCGGCGACGCCTTGCTTTTTGGCCCCGAGTCAGTCGGCCTTCCCGAAAAGGTTCAGCGGGCTCCGTGGATCCACCAGTTGCTCCGAATCCCCATGGTGTCCGGGGTCAGATCGATAAACCTCTCTAACTCAGCAGCGGTCGTCGTCTATGAGGCCTGGCGGCAGAACGGATTCGTTGTCACGAACGGTTAGATAACGGTGCAGCATCGGCGAGCAATCGGAAGGCGATCGCCTCCGAAAGCACAGACTTCTCCAGGACGCCCAGGTCCTGGCTCTCGTTGGGAGCATGGATCGCACTGGTGGGATCTCCGCATCCGATGACGAGAATCGGGGCATCGGGGAACATCCCCGCAAACGTGGCGATGAACGGAATTGAGCCACCGGCACCCATTTGCACCGGGTCGGTTCCGTATGCCTCACTGAACGCTTCGGTCCAGGCAGCGACCGCGAAGTTGTCGACGTCGAGGGTCGACGCGTCGCCTGATTCCTCGTAGAAGAAATCAAGGGATGTGCCCCACGGCGCGTTTTCCACGAGATGATCTTTCAAGGTATGGAGAGCGCTTTCGCTGTCTTCGCCGGGGGCGATACGAAGACTCACCTTCGCGCTGGCGGCCGGCACAAGCTGGTTGATTGCATCAGAAACCTTTGGGGCATCGATGGCGAGGACCGAGACTGCCGGCTGGGACCACAGTCGGGACGGGATCGACCCGGTTCCTATCTGGTCGACACCGTCGACTACACCAGCCTGAGCCCGGGCCATGTCTTCGGGAACGTCGAGACCGTCGATCTCGCCTGTCACGAGACCAGAGACTGCAACGTTTCCCTCGTCATCGACCAGGGACGCCAGAAGCTTCGACATCGCAATGAGTGCATCGGGGAAGACTCCGCCGAATTGACCCGAGTGGACCGGGGCCTTCAGGGTTCGCAGCTCGAACGAGCACGCCACGATGCCGCGAAGGGAGGTGAGAAAGGCCGGAACGCCGACATCCCAATTTCCGCCGTCGCCGATGACGATCACATCTGGTGCCAGCAGATGCGAGTAGTCGGAAAGGATCTTGGGAAGACTCTCCGACGCCGCCTCCTCCTCACCCTCGAGGAAGACTTGGACGCCTACGGGCAAGCTCTCCCCGTGCGCGGCGATGGCGCCGAGATGCATGACTATGCCCGCCTTGTCATCCGAGGCGCCACGCCCGTAGATCCTTCCGTCCTTCTCGAAAGGCTCGAACGGACCGGTGTCCCAATCTTCGATGGGACCAGGAGGCTGAACGTCGTAATGGGCGTACAAGAGGAGGGTTGGTGCGCCCTCGGGTGCCGAGATCTCGCCAAATACTGCGGGATGGCCACCACCCTCCAACAGCTGAGTGTTGGAGAAGCCTGCGTCATCGAGGCTCGAGCGGATGCGTTCTGCGGCATCGCGCACCAGCGCCGGATCGTGCCCGACGGTGCTCACTGACTGGAGCCGTACGAGATCAAAGAGAAGAGTCTGTAGTCGGGGCATGTCGGCGGCCACTGCCCCCCGAAGGTCATCGTGCATCCTTCGAGAGTAACTAGGAGTCTGCTGAATAATGCCGTTGGTCAGATCGCCTGGTCGTCGAGATGGGTGACACGCATTGTTTAGCGGGCTCCTCGTCACGGAGCTGGCCTACCCCTGAGGGGTGACCCAGATTTGGCCTACAACCTTGGGGGGCGACCAAGATATAGGTGTGATCTCATTCCGACTCTTCGACATTCCAGTGAAGGTGAGGCCGTCGTTCCTCGTCATAGCCGCCATTCTCGGCTGGCAGACAGGCGATTTGACCCGGGTCTTTGCCTGGATCGGAATCATCTTCTTCTCCATCCTCATTCACGAGTTGGGTCATGCCCTCACCGCAAGGGGGATCGGCTCGACTGTCGAGATCGAGCTGAACGCGGTTGGCGGGCTGACGAGTTGGACCACTCCAGCCGAAGGCTTTGGGCCCGGGCGCCGGGCGCTCGTCGCAGCGGCTGGATCGGCAGTCGGAGTCGTATTCGGCGGACTGGTCTGGTTGGTTGTTGCCGTCACCGGTCCCTATACCGGTATGACCGCATTCGTTCTCAACACTCTGATTTGGGTCAACTTGTTCTGGGGCTTGCTCAACTGGCTTCCGGTCCGTCCACTCGACGGAGGACATCTGTTGACCTCGCTGTTGGAGAAGATTGCCCCTGAGAAAGGCGAGCGGATTGCCAACGTCATCTTCTTCGTCACAGCGGCGGCGGCAGTCGCGATCGGCTTGTGGCTCCGGCTCATTTTCGTCGCATTGCTGTCCGGCTGGTTGCTGTGGGGCGAGATAACGCGGAGTCGGCCGAGACGTGGTCCGGTCCAAATCCCACCAATGAGCTACGACGACGTTGAAGACGATCGTCCGGTCGGGGAGCGCGACCAGGTCGACTAGTGGCGGGTCACGGACCACTAGGTTCGCGCCAATGGACTTTGCATACAGCGGCCGAGTGGAGGAGCTGAGGGCACAGCTTCTCGGTTTCATGGAGTCGCACGTCTATCCGGCGGAGTCGGTCTATCGGGCGCAGATGACGTCGTCCGGGGACCCCCACCACCACCCTGCGGTAGTCGAGGAACTCAAGGCTGAAGCGCGTTCCCGCGGATTGTGGAACTTGTTCCTTCCTGATGTCGATCTGGGTGCCGGTCTGTCGGTCCTCGAGTACGCCCCGCTGGCAGAGATCACGGGCCGAAGTCCTCACATCGCCCCGGAGGCCCTCAATTGCTCAGCTCCTGACACCGGCAACATGGAGATCCTGCACATGTTTGCCACGCCTGAGCAAGAGGCTGAATGGCTGATGCCGCTGCTCGATGGTGAGATACGGTCGGCGTTCTCGATGACAGAACCGAGCGTTGCCAGCTCCGATGCGACAAATGTGAGGACCCGGATCGAGGCCGACGGCGACTCCTACGTCATCAGCGGTCGAAAGTGGTTCAGCTCGGGAGCGGCGTCCCCTCGCTGCAAGTTCACCATCTTGATGGGGATCACCGACCCGGATGCCAAACCCTATCGCCGTCAGTCGATGATCATCGTGCCGCTCGATACGCGCGGCGTGAAGATCGAGCGAGAACCGACGGTGTTCGGATATCAAGAACGGGGTGGTCACCCGGAGATCACGTTTGACTCGGTGAGGGTGCCTGCCGGAGCGCTGCTCGGCGAGCGAGGCGGCGGCTTCGCTATCGCCCAGGCCCGCCTCGGCCCAGGGAGGATTCATCACTGCATGAGGGCCATTGGCGCCGCTGAAAGGTGCCTCGACCTGATGGTGCAACGATCTCAAGCCCGGACCGCATTCGGCAAGCCCCTTTCCGATCAAGGCGTGATCAGGGAATGGATCGCCGAAGCAAGGATCCGGATCGAGCAAGCCCGTCTTCTCGTCCTCAAGACAGCGTGGATGATCGACAACGTCGGATCCAAGGCAGCGCGCACCGAGATAGCCGCGATCAAGGTGGTGGCACCGTCGGTGCTGACGTATGTGGCGGACCGGGCGATGCAGCTTTTCGGGGCTGCCGGGTTCACCGAGGACTTTCCGTTGGCAGCGTTGTACTCGATGGGGCGCTGGCTCCAGATAGCCGACGGGCCGGACGAAGTCCACCGACGCTCGGTGGCGAGAGCAGAGCTGGGCCGTCTCGGCCCGGACGCAACCGCGACGCATTAGTACACATTCAGTTCTGAGAGCCCTTCACCGGAATCCTCCGGCCTTCACCGGAGTTCTCCGGCCTTCACCGGAGTTCTCCGGCCTTCACCGGAATTCTCCAGAAGCTGCGGCTCGGTATGGCTCAATCGGCTCTTGGTTCTTGCGGGAACGAAATCCCTTGATCCTGCGTTTACGAGGTTCTACCAATGATGAGTGGACAAATGTTTGATGTGAAGTTCTCCCGCTGGCGAGACGAGGCGGCATGCCTGTCGGTTGTCGAAGACGTGTCGTTCTTTCCTGACGCCGAAGACCTCATCGGCACCGCACGCGCCAAAGCGGTATGCGCGTCCTGCCCTGTTGCATCCGAATGTCTCACCTGGTCGATCGAGACCAACCAGGGCGAGGGGATCTGGGGCGGGCACACGCCCAAGGAGCGAAGATCCATCCGGCGTCGGTGGCTGGAGGAGATTCAGAAGGCTTCCTAGACCACTAGCGCCGTTTCTCGGCAGGTTCGTCTGAGTCGGGCCCGTCTGAGGTGGCAATGTGAACCAGGGCATCTCCTGAGTTCACCAGGGGTCGAAGAGTCCGGGCGATTATCCAGCCGGTTTCCGTCGCCTTTACGAGGGTCGGACGCGTTCCGAATGCGTCTGAGATGGCCGCGATCGGTTGGCCCGTTTCGACGTGGTCGTCAAGCTTCACCAACATCTCTGCGAGTCCTCCGCGCCGCGCCCGAACCCACCGGGTGCGGCGGATAAGTCGAGTCGGTCTTGACCGCGGCAGCCTGGCATCGATCATCTTCAGCGAGCGCAACGATCTGAGCACCCCTGCGACACCGGTCTCGATGGCCTCGTCGTCGAAGCGATGCGGCTGTCCGGCTTCATAGAGCAGGACGGTGGCCCCCATCTTGGTCGCCGCCTGCCGGAGCGAGCCCTTCCGGGCTTTGGCGTGGATCGTGTATGGAGCTGCAAAGGCCTTGACCAACCTCGAGGTCTCGGCATCGTCGATATCTGCTCTTACCTGGGGAATGTTGGTTCGGTGATTGGTGGCAGTGTGAAGGTCGATTCCCACCGAGCATTGGCTGACGACCTCATCCATGAAGAGATGGGCCAACCTGGATGCGGTGGAGCCTCGTCTTGAGCCGGGGAATGACCGGTTCAGGTCGCGGCGGTCGGGCAGGTACCTCGACTCGATGATGAACCCGAGAGGATTGACGATCGGGACCGCGATCACAGCGCCTCGAAGACTCTTGGCGTCGATCCTGCGGAGGACACGCCTCACGATGTCGATGCCGTTCAGCTCATCACCATGTATCGCGGCGGACAACCAGATTCTCGGACCCGGCGTCCGACCGTTGATCACAGCCACAGGCAGCGACTCCGCAGAGCCCGTGGGAACCTTGGCGAAAGGAAGGTCGATCCGCATTTTTCGTCCTCTTGGGACGGTCACATCACCGATGGCGATCGGGCCGTCGCGAACCTCAGACACTTGAAGGCCCGGACAAACCTGCGTCCGCGTGGTGCTCGATGAACTCGATGATGCTGTCGGCGATGTCGACTTCGCTGACGCCCTCGATGCCTTCGAGGCCTGGCGATGAGTTGACCTCCAGCACCATCGGCCCCTCCTTTGACTGAATCAGATCAACGCCAGCAACGTTCAGTTCCATGGTTTTAGCGGCCCTGATAGCCGCCGCATTCTGGTTGGAGGTCAGTTCGACAACTTCTGAGGTTCCTCCTCGGTGAAGGTTGGATCGGAACTCCCCCTCGGCCCCCTGGCGCTTCATCGCTGCTACGACCTTGCCGCCCACTACAAAGGCACGGATGTCGGCTCCGTCGGCCTCCTCGATGTATTCCTGAACGAGAATGTTGGCATCGAGTTGGCGGAAGGCCCCTATCACCGATTCCGCCGCCTTGCGTGTCTCGGCGAGAACCACACCCAGGCCCTGGGTTCCCTCGAGGAGCTTGACCACCACCGGTGGCCCACCGACCACTTCGAGGATCCCGTCAATGTCCTGGGTGGAATGAGCGAAGCTCGTGGTCGGCAACCCGACCCCGGCCCTTGAGAGAAGCTGCATTGAGCGGAGCTTGTCCCGAGACCGGCTGATTGCCTGTGAGCTGTTGACGGTAAACACGTCCGCCAACTCGAACTGTCGGACAACGGCCGCCCCGTAGAACGTGTATGTGGCCCCGACTCTCGGGATGACCGCGTCAGGCCGTACTTCATTGCCCCTATAGAGCACCTTCGGGCGCCTCGCGGTGATCTCCATGTAGCAGCGCAGATAATCGACAACAGCCACGTCATGACCGCGGTCCAGGGCGGCCTCCCTGAGCCGGCGGGTCGAGTAAAGGTTGACGTTTCTCGAAAGGATTGCGATCTTCATTTGCTGCTCTGGCTCAGTTTCTCGGGTCGGCCGCCCAGATAGCTTCGGCCCGGGTCGACGATGAAGTGCTTTCGGATGGTTCGGCGTCCCACCAGCATTCGAAAGCTCATCTCGTCGCGGGTGGTCAGGTTGACCATCGCGTCGATCTCCCTGCCGGCGACGATCAAAATGGTTCGGATGACGGGTCGCAGTTCGGTCCGGCCCCCCGGATTCTTGACCTTTCGCTCTTTCATAACGAGGGCTTCGCAAATTATCGCCGGTTTCCTCGATCTCTGCTTCGGGTGGATCTCAAAACCCACCCACTCGGAGTCATCCCGGCTGAATCGCTCAATGTTGAAGGCGTGGAGGGATGAGCTATCGGCGCCGGTGTCCACCTTCACCTTCATCTCGGTGACACCGAGTTCAGGGAGCTGTACCCATTCTCTCCAGCCGATCGTCTTGCGTCTGCTGCCCCTACTCATTCATGTCGCCCGTTTTGGAGACGAGCCTGCCGTTCGGGGTGAGGCGCGGCCTTGGTACAGCGAACCCCAGAGGGTTTGAGATTTGTATGGGCACCAGGACATCGTAATTGTTCGCTGCCTTCGTCGTATCAGCACGGGGGGATTGCGACGGCTACCCACAGCAATAGGCCGATCGGCCACCTTTATGTCCGTGGTGATGAAAGAGGAAGTGGTCCGCGAATTGATGCCTTAGTAAATCTGATACTTGACATATCAGATTTAATCATCCATAATCCATCGGGTAATGACACAAGGCGTTATAACCAGGAGGTTTACCGCAACATGATCCACCGATTCGATCCGTTCTACGACCAAGGCTGGTCGAGCCTGCCGGGCGCTGGCCCCAGAAATTTCATGGCCGCCGATATTTACCGAGAAGAAGACAGATATCTGGTCGCTGTCGACATTCCGGGTGTCTCCGAGGAGAACACCGATGTGACTGTCGAGAAGAAGACTCTCACCCTCACTGTCGACCGTTCCCTGCCAGCTGTCGATGATGGCTTGGTGAGCCGTGGCCGTCCCCGGGGGACATTCACCCGACGGTTCTATTTGGGAGAAGGCTTGGATCCGGACGGGATCGAGGCCACTCTCGAGAACGGGGTTCTGACCCTGGCCATACCGATCGTCGAGGCCGCCAAGGCCCGCAAGATCGATGTCGGCACTATCCGCAACGCGATCACCTCCTAATTCAAGAACAACCCTCCTCACGGAAAGAGCCCCGGCAATGTCGGGGCTCTTTCTTATTCCTCCCACAGAAAGTGTGTCGCTTCGGTTTCTCTGTCTCCCCGATCTGAATGGGAGTTCGAATAGTCGAAAAGCTGACAAACCCGGCACCCCCGGCACAGCATTGACCGTTTAGCCCACTCAGAGGCGTAACAATGAGTCAGATGTCGGAAGAAAAACGTCAGAGGCCCGCGTGGCTGATAGGCCTGATCCTTGCTGTAGTCGTATTTGCGATCGGCCTACTCGTGTTCAATGCCCTGGGGTTTGGTGACGATCCAGTCATCGGCGCCGACCAGTCGGCCACCGAGAATGCTGAGACCGACGGATTGGTTCTCAGCTATTTCGACGGCTCGGTGGGTAGTTTCGAAGACCTCCGCGGCCAGCCAGTCGTGGTCAACTTCTGGGCATCGTGGTGTCCGGCCTGCATAGCCGAGATGCCAGACCTCGAAAGGGTCCACACCGCGTTTGAAGGAGAGGTCCAGTTCGTTGGCGCCAACATCCAGGAGGTAAGTCGCTCGAATGCCAACGCTCTCGTCACAGAGACGGGCATCACATACCCGTTGATCGAAGATCCGTCGGGTGAGCTCTATGCGTTCTTTGGCGGTATCTCGATGCCAACCACCGTGTTCATTGACGCGGCCGGGAACATTGTCGACACTCACTCCGGTGTCATTTTCAAGGATGATTTGGAAGTCAAGATTCGCGAGGTCTTCGGCTTGTGACTGACGCAGGAGTAGATACTCCTGCGTCAAGCCAGAAGCGGGCTCTTGGCCTAGTAGCCACTGGCCAACTCTTCGCTCTCAGCCTCTGGTTCTCTGCTTCGGCCGTGGCGCCACAACTCAGCGAACTTTGGGATCTATCCACAGGCGAAGAGGCCGGCCTTACTCTGGCCGTTCAGGTCGGCTTCGTCACGGGCGCCCTTCTCCTGGCAGTTCTCAGCATCACCGATGTAGTCCCCAGTCGACGTCTGTTCGTGGTGAGCGCGTTTGGAGGCGCTGTCGTCAATCTCGGTTTGCTCGGTATCACGGCAGAGACGGTGTCGGTCGGGCTCGGATTGAGATTCCTCACCGGGGTTTTTCTGGCCGGGGTCTATCCAGCCGGGCTGAAGGTCATGGCTGGCTGGTTCAGACGAGGCCGGGGCACGGCGCTCGGCATCCTCGTCGGCGCCCTCACGGTGGGGTCGGCATCCCCGCACTTGGTTCGCGGCATAGGCCTTGAATGGCAAGGAGTTGTCATCGCAGCCTCATCACTCGCAGTCTTGGCCGGTCTGATGATGACGAGGGTCAAAGACGGTCCTTACGAGGTCCCGAGCCAGCCATTCCGTCTGGATCAGGTGGGCCGCGTTGTCCGGATCCGGGGTGTTCGCCTATCCACTTACGGGTATCTGGGACACATGTGGGAGCTCTATGGCATGTGGACCTGGACGGCGGCGTTTCTCTTTGCCTCGGCTGCTGCGGGAGGTCGGGACTACGGCTCCGTATCACTGCTCACCTTTGCGATCATTGCCTTTGGCGGCGTTGGCTCCTGGGTTGCCGGCATCGTTGCGGACCGATTCGGTCGGACCCGGGTGGCTGGTGGCGCCATGCTGGTGTCTGGAAGTTGTGCGCTGGCGACGCCGCTGATATTCGGGGGCCCAATTTGGGTCGTTCTGCCGGTAATGCTGGTTT
>CAXMPS010000081.1:0-1150 GCA_964194995.1 uncultured Gammaproteobacteria bacterium
TGGATGACACCATCGGACAAGCTCGCCGAAGCGTTGCAATGACCACCTGAAATCACAGCCGATATGGGCGGCCTCTCGCTTAGGCCGGTCGGGCGCCGCGTAGGGTGAGTGTGACAGTTGGGGAGCTACTGATTTCTGCATCACCATCGTCAGGTGGCAGAGAGGCTTTGTCCGTCCGCAGTCTCGGCACCATTGGTTTCGCCGGGGCCGCCTATTTCGCGGTGACCGTCGTCGTGTTGCATTTCATCCAGACTGAACTGGATCCAATCGAGATCGATATCACTAAATATGGGCTCGGCCGGTTCGGATGGTTGTTGATCTTGGCGTTTCTCGTGGTCGGGCTGGGCACCCTGGCGTTAGCTCTCGGACTCCAGCGATCACTAGCACCAGGCAACCGTGTGACGACCTCGGTCGTGCTCATGACCCTTACTGGTCTTGGCTTCTTGAACTATGGCGGCCTCCATCACATTGTCTCGGGTCTTCTTGAAGCCGATCACCAGGCCGAGGAGACGATTCATGACCTATCGGGTCTCCTGCTTTTTTTCACAATCATCATCGGTGCGTTCATTCTCCGGGGTGTCTTCGCCCGCGATGCCCGGTGGCAGGGTCTGGCGGCTGCGATGTTGTGGTTCGCACTCGGGTTGCTTGTCACCTTCTTGCTGTTCTTCTTGCTGCCGGAAGAGGTAACCGGCGTCGCACAACGGGCTTTCATCGCCGTCATCATGTCGTGGCTGGCGGTGATTGGATGGTGGATGCGCGGTCTCGGTAACGCTGAGATCGTCGAGCAGGGGTGACCTTGGCGGTGTCGTCGCCAGGCACGGGTATGCGGTTAATGCATGGAGATATGGGGAGCTCCTCCCCTCTGCCCGAGCTAGCGCATATGTGCCGATATGGGCGGGTGGGAGCAGCCGCCCGATGTTTGCCCGATGCAAGGCACCTCGACGACACGGGTGGTCCCAAGCCTGAGCGGCTGATCGGTGTCGCCGCCCGGTTGCTCTCGACACGCAGCACGGTGCTACCGATGGGCTACGACGACGCCCGGTCACGTCCTGCTCGGGCTCAGAAGGTCTGTGCACCTCTACGGCGAGCAAGTCCGAAAGTGGATCGAATGCACAGCCCGGCTTCCTCGTGTCCCGCTGCCACAGCTACG
>CAXMPS010000082.1:0-2333 GCA_964194995.1 uncultured Gammaproteobacteria bacterium
TCCGCCGCAGAGACCCTTGGCGTCAAGCGAGACGAACTCCAGGAGCTGCTTCATCAAGGCAAGCACAAGTACTCCTCGATCTTCAACTACCCCACTTTGAGTTGGTCCGACATGGGCGCTATCGGCTGGCTGGTCGACGGCGCTGCCATTACCAACCAGGTGATGCTCACCCGCTGCTCATACGGCCCTTATGCCAGGGCAATGGTCCGTATCTGCAAGGAGGAGTCGTTTCATCAACGTCAGGGTTATGAGCTGCTGATCAGGCTGTGCCAGGGCACACCCGAGCAGAGGGCAATGGCTCAGGATTCGCTGAATCGTTGGTGGTGGCCGGCCCTGATGATGTTCGGTCCTCCTGATTCCGAGTCGACCCACACCGAACAGTCGATGATCTGGAAGATCAAGAGAGTTGCCAACGACGATCTCCGGCAACAGTTCGTGGACATGACTGTCCCTCAGGCCAAGTACTTGGGTTTAGAAATACCGGACCCCGAGCTGACGTGGAATGAGGGGCGCGGACACTACGACTTCGGACCGATCGACTGGGAGGAGTTCTGGGCGGTGGTGAAGGGCAACGGCCCGATGAACCGGGAACGTGTCGAGCACAAGTTGAAGGCTTGGGAGGACGGTGCGTGGGTGCGCGAGGCTGCGGCCGCTCATGCGATCAAGAAGACAGAGCGTTCGGCGGCTTGAGGAGATAGACGATGACTTACGACGTTCCAGTTGCCCCGGGCGAAAGCGGGGACATTGAAACCACCACCGACAGTGGCGGCGACGTCTGGCCTATGTGGGAGGTGTTCGTCCGAGCCAGGCGGGGAATATCCCACGTCCACATCGGCAGCCTCCATGCTTCCGACTCGGAGGCCGCGCTACAGAACGCCCGTGATGTGTACACACGCCGGGGCGAAGGCGTAAGTGTTTGGGTGGTTCCCAGCGCTGACGTTCATTCCTTCGAGCCAGGGGACGCGGTCGACTACGTAGATGCCAACGAGAAGATCTATCGGCTCGCCACTACTTACGACATCCCCGACGAAGTCGGGCAGATGTGATCAGAGCGAGACCTCTCGGTCGTAAACCGCGTTCCGCATGAGCGAATACATCCTCAGTGATGCCCCGCAAGGGACACCGAGCCCCGACCTGGGCGACCACTTCATCTTTCTCCTTGCGCACGCAGACGACAACATGGTGCTCGCCCAACGCCTCGGAGAGTGGATCTCGAAGGCACCGGAACTGGAAGAGGACATCGCCATGGGCAACTTTGCTCTCGACCACTTAGGGGTTGCCAGGGCGCTGTATACCCATGCAGGTGAGGTCGAAGGCAAGGGCCGGGGCGAGGACAAGCTGGCCATGTACCGCGGCGAACGCGATTTCATGAACGTGCTCCTGGTGGAGCGTCCCAATGGCGACTTCGCTCACACGATGGTTCGTCAACTCCTGTTCGATGCCTACCAGGCGGAGTTGTGGTCTCACCTGTCCGAATCCGACGATGAAACCCTTGGAGGAATCGCGGGCCGGGCGCTCAAGGAGGCCACCTATCACCTCAGGCACTCGTCGGCATGGGTGGTTCGTCTCGGTGACGGGACCGACGAATCCAACCGACGCACCCAGAAGGCGTTGGACAGACTGTGGAAGTACACCGCCGAGTTGTTCGAGGGGGAGAGCGAGCGCTATCGCAGCGCTTGGGAGTCGACCGTTGAAAACGTCTTGGATGAGGCTCACCTAGCGATTCCTGAAGACCCCTACCAGCGCAGTGGCGGGCGTCGCGGGTTTCACAGCGAGCATCTCGGGTTCCTCCTTGCCGAAATGCAATGGATGCAGCGCAGCTACCCCGGGTTGGAATGGTGAACGGTGTGGCCATCGATGTGGACCGGGCGCGGGCCGTCGCATCGGCCGTTGTCGATCCTGAGATCCCCGTGCTGACGGTTGCGGACCTCGGCATTCTCAGGAGCGTTGAGGAGAACGACGGCCGCGTGTTGGTGACCATTACGCCGACCTACTCCGGGTGCCCGGCAATGAGTCAGATCACCGAGGACGTCGTCTCTGCACTTGCCCGCGAGGACTATCAGGCCGAGGTCAGGATGCGCCATGACCCGCCATGGACCACTGACTGGATCACCGAGGATGGGATGCGAAAGCTCGATGAGTTCGGAATTGCGCCTCCCACAACTCAACACGACGTAGTTTGCCCGAGGTGCCGAGAATCAGAGCCTCGGATGGTCTCCTTTTTTGGTTCTACCGCATGCAAGGCCCTCATGGTGTGCTCATCCTGCGGAGAGCCCTTCGACTACTTCAAGAGGTTCTAGTGGTCTGTCGCACAAATGGTGTGAGGGACCGAA
>CAXMPS010000083.1:0-1556 GCA_964194995.1 uncultured Gammaproteobacteria bacterium
AGATCACAATCGGGGATCATTCCGAGAACCATCGCGTACTTGGGGTCGATGTGGTTTCCAAACGCGCCTGCGAGGCGGATTTGGTCGACTGTCTCTGTGCCGTAGTGGTCCATCAATAAATGCGCTCCGGCTAGCAGAGCAGCTTTGGCAAGTTGGACTGCTCTGACATCGGCCTGGGTGATGAGAATCTGAGGGTCGGTCCAGAGCACATAGGCGTATGTCCGATCATCCCGGATGATGCGGTCGGTGGCCATGCCGCTCCTGATCACACCGTCGGAGTCGACAATCCCTGCCAGGAAGAGCTCAGCGATGACCTCGATGATCCCTGATCCACAGATACCGGTCACCGGGGTTTTCTCGATCTCCGCGTAGAAGCCACCCTCATCCGACCAATGCTCACCACCAATGAGGCGAATCCTCGGCTCAAGTGTCTCCGAGTCGACTCGAACCCTCTCTATCGCACCGGGAGCAGCACGTTGGCCCGATGAGATCTGGGCACCTTCAAATGCAGGCCCGGTAGGGCTGGAGGCAGCCAGAATTCGCTCAGAATTTCCGAGAACGATTTCGGCGTTGGTGCCGACGTCGACGAGAAGTTGAACGGCTTCGCTCCGTTGTGGTGCCTCGGAGAGGATGGCGGCGGCCGCGTCCGCGCCGACATGGCCGGCGATGCACGGCAGCACATAGACCCGACCCTGCGGATGGATCGTGAGGCCCAGTTCTTTGGCGTCGATTCGCACTGCCTGGTCGGTAGCAAGGCTGAAGGGTGCGGCGCCCAGGGGAGTGGGGTCGAGTCCCAAGAAGAGATGATGCATTATCGGATTTCCCACGAGAACTATCTCGAGGATGTCTTCCCGATCGACCCCGGCTTCGAGAGCAAGGTTCCCGATGGCCGAGTTCAGTGCCTCCTGAACCACCCTCGTCAGCTCGTCGGCCCCCCCATCGTTCATCATTGCGTATGAGACTCGGCTCATCACGTCTTCGCCAAACCGGATCTGTGGATTCATCTCCCCGTGGCTTGCGAGTAACTTGCCGGTGGTCAAGTCGCAGAGATGGCCGGCAATGGTGGTGGATCCTACGTCGAATGCCACTCCCAATGAACGGTCCCGAAAGCCTGGCCAGATAGCCGTGATCTCGGCCCCGTCATGAACAGCGACTGTTACCGACCCCTTGGCTTCGATAAGTCCTGATTGCAGTGCCGGCAGAGCTCGAGAATCGAATGAGAGCCCGGTCAGGTCCCACTGGCCTTCCAGAGCAAGGATGAGACGGCGTTGATCACTCGTTGCATCGCCCAACATTGGCTCGGGAACCTCGACATAGAAGAGACGGACGACCGGATCGACGTCGATGTCGGGTACCTCGGCGCGTTTGCGGACGACCTGACGGTGGACCTGACTGTCGGGTGGAACCGCGATGACAACGTCGCCCAGAATCTGGGTCTGGCACCCGAGCCGGTTCCCTTCTCGGAGGGGGCGGGCGCCGTGGTAGTTGAGCTCCACCAGGTTGGGATTAGAGATGCGGCTGACATCGAGGGCGATGGTCTTGGAGCTTCCGAGTTG
>CAXMPS010000084.1:0-3895 GCA_964194995.1 uncultured Gammaproteobacteria bacterium
CGGTGCGAAACGCAGGAAGGCTGGTTCGCGAAGGCGGCGCCGAAGCCGTCAAGCTCGAGGGCGGCATCAAGAGGCTGCCCATGGTCGAGGCCATTCTCTCTGCGGAGATTCCGGTTATGGGACATGTCGGGCTCACCCCCCAGTCGGTCCATGAGATGGGTGGATTCAAGGTTCAGGGCAAGCTGATTGATGCGGCCGAAGAGATGATCGAAGACGCCCGGGCCCTTGCGGTCGCTGGCTGTTTCGCGATAGTCATCGAAGGGGTGCCAGACGTGCTGGGTGAGATCATCACCAAGGAGGTCGACGTTCCGACGATCGGCATCGGGGCGGGCGCCGGGACCGATGGTCAAGTCCTGGTGTTCCATGACGTCCTCGGTCTTGGTTCAGGTCACCATCCCAAGTTCGTGCGCTCATACGCCAATCTCGCCGATGGCGCCGTATCGGCCTTGAAGGAATTCGTAAGCGACGTCGGGACAGGCGCCTTTCCGGCCGAGGAGGAGAGCTACCACGTATCGGATGAAGTGGCGTCCGAGCTGTTGAGAGGAAGAACGTCCGAGTAGCGGCCCTCCTGGTGATCGCTGCCTGCGGTGGCGCGATCCCGTCGTCTGCTTCGCTCTTCCCCGAAGCCGACTTCCAAGTTTCAGATCAACCTCTCTCGGTATGGGTTGCCGACGAAGCCGACGAACGCCGCCAGGGCCTGATGGACGTGGACAGATTGCCCGATGACATCAATGGGATGTTGTTTGTCTACCAAGCACCCGCGAGTGTCTCTTTCGGGATGTTCAACACGCTGATACCAGTCGACATCTGGTGGTTCGATGCGAACGGTCATTTGATTGGCACGGCAGAGATGGCACCGTGCCCGCAGCAGCCATGTGCCAGCTATGGGTCCCCGGGACCGATCATGTGGGTGCTGGAGACCCCGCAGGGAACCTATGACTTTCGGCCGGGAGACTTTCTCTCGACTGTGGAAAGCAGCTGAAGCGGTTTAGCATTGCGGCTCCGCACCGGCATCTCGCGCCGTTGGTGCGTCAAACCCCTGCTCCATCGGTTTGATGGAGCCGTCCCTACGGATGTCCATAGGAGGTCACATGCGCGGATATGAAGTCATGACGATTCATCGGCCGGATCTGGCTGAGGATGACATCGATGCCAAAGTCGGCGAGGTCGAGTCACACCTGACCGAGAATGGTGCGACTATTGAGGGCCGCGATCTATGGGGCAAGCGTCGTTTTGTCTACGAGATCGATCATCTGTCGGAGGGCTACTACTCGGTAGTGACCTTTCAGGCCGAGCCCGATGCGATCGATTCGGTCGATCGGATGCTCGCGCTCGCGGATGAAGTCGTCAGACACAAGATCGTCCGGCTAGGTGGCTGACTGGAACGTGTCACACCAGCCCGGCATAGTCGAACGTGAGAGTTGAGTAGAGGAGATCTCAGATGTCGAACAACGTCACACTTATTGGAAACCTCGTCGACGACCCGGAGCTGCGGTTCACCCCGTCCGGAGTGGCCCTGGCCAAGATCCGAATGGCGGTCAACCGCCGCTGGCGCGGGAAGGACGGCGAATGGCAGGAAGACACCAGCTTCTTCAACGGAACCGTCTGGCGTGAGCAGGCCGAAAGTGCCGCCGAGTCGCTACAGAAGGGTGCCAGGGTCATCGTGACCGGCCGCTTGGAGCAGCGTTCATGGGAGACCGACCAAGGCGACAAGCGCTCTGTCGTCGAGATCCAGATCGACGAAATCGGACCGTCCCTCCGCTGGGCGACGGCGACCGTTAACAAGACGGCTCGAACCGGCGGTGAGTTCGGAGGCGACCAGGCGGGCAGCAAGGTCCCACCCGCGCCAGTCGCGCGTGAGAGCTACGGCCCTGACGAGGCCCCTTTTTGAGCAGGAGTTAGAGACAAATGGGAAGAAAGAGCACAAACAACCCGCGTTCAAAGCGGCGTCGCGGCCCGGATACACGTCGGGTCCGCCAAAAGCCGTGCGCATTCTGCAAGGCGAGGGTCGAGTACATCGACTGGAAGGACATTGCTGTCCTTCGCAAATACGTTTCCGACCGGGGCAAGATCAGACCCCGACGCGTCAACGGCAATTGCCCTGGCCATCAGCGTGAGATGGCGGTAGCCATAAAGAACGCTCGTGAGATGGCCTTGCTGCCCTATATCGGGTCACGATGAAGCTGATTCTCACGGCTGATGTCGATGAGTTGGGCCAGCGCGGTGATGTAGTCGACGTCGCCGACGGCTTCGCACGCAACTTCCTCCTTCCCAAGAAGAAGGGAGTCCCGGCCAGCGATGGAATGCTCGCTCAGGCCGAGGCAACCCGTACCGCCAGAATCGAAGCCAACCATCTCGCCAAGGAGTCAGCGGAGAATGTCGCTACCCAGCTTGTGGGGACCCGGGTGGTGCTTGCTGCCCAGGCTGGCGACGAGGGACAGCTTTACGGCTCGGTATCTGTGGCCGACGTCGTCGAGGGTGTGAAACGTTTCACCGGCATCGAGTTGGAGAAGACCCAGATCGAGGTAGCCAGGCCGATCAAGGCGATTGGCCTTCATGAGATCCAGGTGAAGCTCCACGAAGAGGTGGAGTTCCCCCTCACCCTGGACATCATCCCCGCTTAGCCGAAACCCCTGTCCTCCGTTACCTGAGGTTCGTGGTGCCAGATCTGGCGGTATGGCCGCACGGAAGGGTTCGAGGCCCGCAGATAGCGCCGGTTTTCGCGCCTTTCTGTCAATGTCTTCCACCGCGAAAAACAAATAGCGGTTGAGGTTGGTCGACCCTACGCCGCCGTCTATCTTCGGCTCACTTCCCCCGCTGACGGCGGCTCGTGCTTCGGCTATAGCTTCCCCGCCCGGCGGGTCTTGCGCGCCAAGACCTCAGAAATGTCAGTGGCGCGTGCCATCTTGTAGATGAGGACATCAATGGATCAAGTGACCGAACAACGGCCGTTGCGGCCCGGATACCGAACTCCCCCGCATTCTCGCGAGGCAGAGGAGTCGGTGCTGGGAGCAGTTCTTCTCTCGGAGGACGCTGTCAACGAGGTCATGGACCGCATTCACCCGGAGGACTTCTACGTTCCAGCTCACCAGGCGATCTTCGAGGGCATGCGGGAGCTGTTCGACACGAGCCAGCCCATAGATGCCGTGACCGCGTCTGAGGTTCTTCGCAGAAAAGGAGAGCTCGAGAAGGTCGGCGGTGTTGCCTACCTCACCCGACTGGTTGACGTCGTCCCCTCTACTTCCAACATCGTTTACTACGCCGGAATCGTTGAGGAACACGCCAAGCGACGTGAGCTGATCCGGGCAGGCGGCACGGTCACCGATGTCGCGTTCGACATCGACGAGGAAATCGCCTCTGTTCTCGATCGTGCTGAGCAGGCGGTTCTCGGAGTGGCCGAGCGCCGTTCCTCGCAGGCGCTTCTCGAGGTCGGGCCCATGTTCAACCAGGTTCTCGAGCAGATCGAAGCCCTCGAGGAGTTGGGGTCTGACCTCACCGGGCTCAGCACAGGCTTTGTCGACCTCGACAAGAAACTCGCCGGGCTCCAACCTGCCAACCTCGTGGTAATCGCCGGAAGGCCAGGTATGGGCAAGTGTCTGGACGCGAATTCAAGGGTTCTTGACCCGTCGACCGGTGGACTCGCTCGGATTGCCGATCTGGCGGCAGGAGTCGGTCATCAGGTCTTTTCCATGGACGAGGCCAACCTCGAACTCAAGTCTGGAGACGTCACGGATTGGCTCGATCAGGGCGTGCAGGAGACTTTTTGTCTGACGACCCGCCTGGGGCGATCGGTTACCGCGACTGCAAAACATCCCCTTCTGACCATTTCCGGATGGGAGGAGGTGAGCACCCTGGCCATTGGCACTCCGATTGCCGTACCAGGCAGGCTGGAGGG
>CAXMPS010000085.1:0-3166 GCA_964194995.1 uncultured Gammaproteobacteria bacterium
CGAGCAGATTTCCAAGGGTGATGCCCGTGAGGCCACCGGAATCGGTCTGGGGCTGCCCATCGCGAGAAGGCTGGCACGAGCAATGGACGGGGAAGTCTGGTACGAGCGGCGGTTCCCAACCGGGGCCCGTTTTTGTTACTCGCTGCCGTTACGACTGCGCTCGGTCACCGCTGAGAAGGATGGTGCAGTTGGGGATGACTCGATGGGTCCAGCCGTAGTGGAATTGGAGTCGCCCGCCGTTTCGATCGGCTGATAACACCTTTGTGATTTCGTCGCCGGCTGCCGGTACCATCCCACCCAGATGCAGGCTGAGTGGTTCCTAGATGACGTGCCGGCCGAGTCACCTTTGTTCGCCGACCTCAACCCCACCCAGCGTGAGGCTGTGGCTGCCACGGAGGGGCCGGTTCTGGTGGTGGCCGGTGCCGGATCAGGGAAAACTCGGGTTCTCACCTATCGCATAGCCCATCTGATCCGTGATCTCCATGTGCCCCCGGAGTCGATCCTCGCCATCACGTTTACCAACAAGGCCTCGAACGAGATGAAGGAAAGGGTGGGTCACCTCCTGGGTGGGATGGTTCGATCGATGTGGGTATCGACCTTCCATTCCTCCTGTGTTCGCATCTTGAGGCGGGAAGCCACCCGTCTCGGTTATCGGTCAGGTTTCACCATCTACGACGACGCCGACTCCATCCGGCTTCTCAACCTGGTTGTCAAGGATCTCGACCTCGACACCAAAAGGTTCCCGCCCAAGGCGATGAAGGGAGCCATCTCGAAAGCGAAGAGCGAGCTTGTGGACTACGAGTCGTTTGCCGATCAGGGCGACGGCTTTTTCCACGAGCAGGTTTCCGATATCTATCGGCTCTATCAGCAGCGGCTCATCGAGGCCTCGGCAATGGACTTCGACGACCTCCTCATGGTCACGGTCGAGTTGTTTGCCGCCTTCCCCGAAGTCCTGGCCCACTATCAGAGCCGTTTCCGCTACGTCCTGGTCGATGAGTACCAGGACACCAACCGGGCCCAATACATGTTCGTGAAGCAGTTGACCGCAGTTCACCGCAACCTCTGTGTGGTCGGCGACTCGGATCAGTCGATCTACAAATTTCGCGGTGCCGACATTCGGAACATTCGGGATTTCGAGAAGGACTATCCCGACGCTCGCGTCGTGGTGCTCGACCAGAACTATCGGTCAACCGAGATCATCCTCGATGCGGCCAACTCAGTCATATCCAAGAACACGAAACGGACTCCGAAGAACCTCTGGTCTGACCGTGGCCGGGGTGAGCCGATCACCAGGTATGAGGCCGAGGACGAGCATGACGAGGCGGGCTACGTCGTCGATGAGGTGGAGAGGCTCAAGTCGATGGGCTACAACCTCTCTGACATCGCGGTCTTCTACCGCACCAACGCGATGTCGCGGGTGATAGAGGACGTTTTCGTGAGACGCGGTGTTCCCTACAGCGTTGTCGGATCGGTCAAGTTCTACGATCGGAAGGAGGTCAAGGACGCGGTCGCATATCTGCGGCTGATCGCCAACCCGGATGATGAGGTATCCGCCAAGAGAATCATCAACGAGCCGAGGCGGGGTATCGGCAACACCACCCTCGCCCACGTGGATCGGTTCAGCCAGTCTCACCGCATCCCCTTCTTCGAGAGCCTCACCCGGGTTTCTGAGATTCACCAGTTGAATGCTCGAGCTCAGGCGGCCGTTGGCGAGTTCGTGGCTCTAATCGAGATGCTGAGAGAGAAGGCGGCTTCAGACGGCGTCGCGGCAGCGGTAACTGCGGTGTTGGATGACACAAGGATGGTCTCGACCTACGAATCGGAGAAGACCATCGAAGCCATGGGGCGGGTCGAGAACCTCAGGGAGCTGGCCGGTGTAGCCGCCGAGTTCGAGAGTTTCAACGAGGGTGCGGTGATCGGTGACGAGGAGTTCGACCTCCTCGACAACCGCCGTCGTCTCGAGATCTTCCTGGAGTCAACCGCCCTGGTGGCAGACATCGACGAGTGGGACGAGGGGGCCGGAGCGGTGACGTTGATGACCCTGCACACGGCAAAGGGACTCGAATTTCCCGCGGTTTTCATCGTCGGCATGGAGGATGGGATATTTCCTCATATGCGTTCACTGGGAGACCCAGCTGAGCTGGAAGAGGAGCGGAGGCTGGCCTATGTCGGCATTACCCGGGCGCAGGACCACCTTTATCTCACCTCGGCATGGAGCAGGATGCTTTTCGGAGGATCCAACTACAACCCGCCGTCCCGGTTCTTCAACGAGCTGCCGGAGGCCCTGCTGAAGAAAGCCGAGAAACGCAAGCGAAGATCCCAATCTGAAAGGGCTGCCAGCTCGGGTCCCCGGTCGACGGTCGCTCCAGATCAGATCGGGCCTGGAGACAGGATTCGACATGACAAATGGGGTCTTGGGACAGTGCGAGAGATCGTCGGAGAAGGTGATCGCGCCGAGGCCGAGGTGATGTTCGACACTCAGGGCAAGAAAAGGCTGCTTCTCGCCTGGGCGCCCCTGGAGAAGGCATGATCCGTTTTGGGGCCACCATTGAGGAGGCTCCTCGGGGAGGTGCATTGATCGAGATTCCGCCAGAAGTAGTCGAGGGTCTTGGTGGCCGCGGGAGGATTCCGGTGTCCGCCACATTCGATGGCATCGCCTACACCGGGAGCGTCATCCGCATGGGAGGGTCGTTCCGTCCTCGGCGTACTCAATGCCATCCGCGCAGAGCTGGGAAAAGTCGCCGGCGAATCCCTGGAGGTGACAGTCGAGCGAGATGACAGAGAGAGAAAGGTGGACATCCCGGTTGAGTTGGAGACTGCTCTCGGGTCAAGCACGGAGGCCAGGAATGCATTCGAGAAACTCAGCTACTCCCATCAGCGGGAGTACGTCAACCATGTCAGCGAGCCCAAGAAGCCGGAGACGCGGCTGCGTCGGGCCGGGCGAACGTGGGAACAGCTGCTCGGCGAGGACCGATGAGGGGTTAGGGCTGGGGTGCGTGGATGCGCCCAGGTCGCTCGGGTGTGGCGAAGACCCATAGCGCAACGCCGGCCTGGAATCCGATCAGGACGGCTACTGCGAGAGGTCCGTATTCATGGTCGTTGCTGGGTGGATTGATGTTGTAGAGCGCCGAGGAAACGAACCCGAAGAAGCCGACGAGAAGTGCAA
>CAXMPS010000086.1:0-2863 GCA_964194995.1 uncultured Gammaproteobacteria bacterium
ACGCCATGGAATCCCTGGACACTGGTGGAAACCCTGGACAACAAGTTAGGCGCCATCTCAAGAAAAACCTTGAAATGGCGCCATGATGTTTTGCCCTCATAATCCGTTGGTCCCTGGTTCGAGTCCAGGTGGGCCCACCATAAAGGGGGCAGATCTATTTTCTGTTCTCTGACTACTCGTCGGACATGCCCGAGACCCGTAGTGTACCGAAACTCGAACGTCGAATATGTGACGAGATCGTGACGGTCAGCGGGTTAGAATTGTCCGGATTCAGGTTCGGCTGAGTTTTTGGACACGACGGGGTCGGGGTCTGTAATATGGGATTCCGCTCCAGGCTTGGGCTGGCTCCAGAACGGGCCCGAGGAGGTACCAAGTGGCTGAGACCTCAAAGGGGAAGGTAGTCACGCTGTAAGGAAACCAACTTCGAATCTGTCCTAGGAGATCTTGTTTGCTGTGCTTCCTTTCCAAGGAACCAAATCCCTATCGCTTCCTTGGTTGTACCGAAATCGACCTCGAGTTCAGGATTCCGCTCGTCGAAGCATCTTGAGGTCAGCAGAGGCCGGAAGGTGAGAGCCTGTTCTTGAATTCTCCCGTTACTCTTTCCGGTTCCGGGACCGTCGGCTCTGTGGAGAGGCGCGTCCTGGCGGCCGTCGGGGTGCTCGGCCTCGCACCCGTTGTCGCGTGCGGCCTGTGGACCGCGGTGGCGCACGTGGCTGGAGCTCAGGGAGAGGTGTCCGCGCCCCGTCTCATCGGAGCGGCTGTTGCCGCCGCCCTCGTCGGAGTGCTGCCTCTCGCCTTCGACGGGACCCCTCGTCGGGCGCCCGGTGGAAGCCGGTTCCGGACTCGATCGTTCGTCTGGGGGAGCGTTCTGGTCGTATCGATGGTCTCGGCCCTGGCGCTCGCACCTGAGCGACGGTGGTTGGCGACGACGCTGCTTTTGACCGTCGGCATCGCGTCGGGCTGGGCGTTCCGGAGCCTGGTCCACCGGGTGCCCCGGACCATCGACGGCTGGGCAAGGGTCCGTCCTGTGCTCGCCGTTCTCTGGCTCTTGACGGCTCTTCTCGCGGTCACCCAGTCGTATCGCATGAGTGTCTTCATGACGGATCCGGCCGAGACGGGCTACTCCGTGATGCCGGGACTCGAGCTCGCCGAACGTCATTCTTGCCTGACCGCGTATTTTCAGGCTGCGTGCTTGGCGCGGGTCGGTCACGACAATATCTATGATTTCGACTCGGCTCCAGAACTCGCCGAGCTGGCGGACATCTCGCCTTTCTTGCAGGACCCTTACCAGTATCTGCCGCCGTTCCTGCTTCTGCCTCGGATGTTGCTCGGGATCACCTCTGACTTCACGCTCCTCAGGGCGCAGTGGTACGTGCTGAACGTCCTGGTGACGGCCCTTTGCTGGATGGTGGCCGCCGGCTGGGTGGGCGGACGCGCTCGGCAATGGATGATCGGGCTTCTGCCCCTCTTCTGGATCAGCTTCCCGATCCAGATCAACCTACAGAGTGGAAACTTCCATTTGATGCTTGCTATGGGGGCGATCGTCGCCATGATCGCTTTCGATCGTGGGAGGTTCGCAACGGGCGGCTCGCTCCTGGCCTTCACGACGCTGTCGAAGATCTCACCCGGCATCCTGGGAATCGTGCTCCTCGGACGGCGCGAGCTGCGCGCCGTCGGATGGACCGCGGCGTTCGGCCTCCTGCTGGTCCTCGCTGTCTTTCCAGTCCTGGGCCCAGCGCCCTGGGAAGCTTTCATCCACTACGACCTGCCGCGCCTTCAATCGGGTGAGGCCTTTAGCTTCTTGGATGCGAGCTTGGACGAGATCACCATCAACTTCTCTCCGTTCGGACTCCCATTCAAGCTGCGCGAGCTGGGAGTGGACGTCGGTTGGGCCGAGGCGAGGATCGTGGGCAATCTGTATACCTTCCTGCTGATCGTCGTGGCCGTCATCGCCGCCGTGCGACTTCGTGCGACGGTCAACCGTTCACACCAGCTGAGTGTGTGGCTGGCGCTGCTCACTCTCGCCGCGCTGCGGAGCCCGTTCGCGCCTCCGAACGTGTTCATCGGGCTGGTCTGGTTGCTCGTGCTCCTCGCGGCCGAGGCTGAGAGGAGATGGCAGATGGCATGCGTGGCTGCGCTGTGGATCCTCTTGACGCTGTGGTGGCCTATGGAGGGCGTCATACCGGCTATCACGCTCTCCCTCGTCCGCCAGGCTATTCTCCTGGGTGGGTTGACCTGGTTGGCGCTGCGCGCACCGGTCGGCACTGCCGACCCACGTGACATGCCCGCGTAGGGCAAAACACCACCACGTGTAGTGCTCCACCGAGTTAAGCGGTCAAGAATGATGCGGTTTTCGCCTCCAGCAAGGACGCGAGAGCGGTGATCGGGCCGTCCAATGACGTTCGAGATCGACGCCATGGACGAAAAATTCACTGTAAGGACAAAGTTGTCCACTGCGCGGAACGAAGTCGAGTCGCTAAACGACGTTCAGGCAGCGCGGCGCAGATCGACGATGGGCAGATCGTGTTGTCCAAATACTCGGCCGACCGCGTAGTGTCCAAAAATAGGAACGATCGCCATCAAGCGTCGGTGGGCGACAGGAAATCGCTCTACGCAACCCCGCGATGGTAGAAGCGCAGCATCCCAAAAACTCCATCGGCGTCGATGTCGCGAGCACAGGCGGCACTTCTTATCCTTATTATAGTCAGTCTGTGACGGCATGATCGTCGGGACGATCCAACAAACGAACACTCGAGTTCTACTCTACGCCAACTCTACGCAACGCCATGGAATCCCTGGACACTGGTGGAAACCCTGGACAACAAGTTAGGCGCCATCTCAAGAAAAACCTTGAAATGGCGCC
>CAXMPS010000087.1:0-1059 GCA_964194995.1 uncultured Gammaproteobacteria bacterium
CGGGACAGCGGTATGAGGGTTGGGTGTCGTTTCATCGATGGGCACGCTTCGCTCAGCCTACGAGCGGGTTGCTACTCGCCAAGAAGAGCAGGTGGTAAGCTTTGCAAGATGCCTTGCGCATGGGTCCAGAGTACGTCGCACAACCCGGTCAGACTTGTAGATATTCCACACCCCCGAGGAGAACAGCATGTCGGATCATCCAACTGACTTTCAAGGATCCGTGATCGATGCCCTGCGAGAGGCAATCGAGTGCCAGGTCCCGGACTCGCGGGCTGAAGTGACCGGCGGTGGCGGGCATTTCAGCATCGAGGTGACGTCGCCCGTGTTTGACGGTAAGGGCATGCTGGAGAGCCAGCGCATGGTCTACGGGGCCATTGCGCACCTGATGAAGGGAGATAGAGCGCCGGTGCATGCGGTCGATAGTCTGAAGACCCGGACACCCGACGCGCCGAATCGATAGGAGCAGGTCATGGAAGCCACAGACCCACGCCGAGATCCCGCCGCCAACCGAGCACGTACACGTTGCCTGGGATCCGGCGTATCATCGCCGTGGGTAGCGGCAAAGGTGGCGTCTACGATCACCGTTCGGATCCCACCCCGACCGCCATGGAGGACAGATGGCGCTAGAACCTGAATTCCGTTTGGAGCTCGACAGACTGATCAAAGACAATCGCGTTGTCTTGTTCATGAAGGGCAATCCGCAAGCTCCCCAATGCGGCTTTTCCGCCAAGGTGGTTGGAATCCTCGACGAGCTGCTCGAGGACTATCAGACCGTCGACGTCCTATCCCGACCCGAGATTCGGAACGGGATCAAGGAGTATTCGAACTGGCCCACGATTCCCCAACTATACGTGGACGGCGAGTTCGTGGGCGGCTGCGACATCGTTCAGGACCTCGCATCCTCCGGTGAGCTTCTCCAAACTCTCGGTGTCCAAGTTCCTGAGGTGGCAGAACCCACAATCACCGTCACCGATGCGGCGGCGGAAGCGTTTCGCGAAGCAGCCCCCCAAGGGGGTGACGAGGTCATCCGCCTCTCGGTTAGCAAGCGCTTCGAACACG
>CAXMPS010000088.1:0-2301 GCA_964194995.1 uncultured Gammaproteobacteria bacterium
GGAATCGGATTCGTGGTGTGGCAGAGCGAAGATGATCTCCCCGAGGAGCTCATCTTCCATGTGAACTACCTCGGTGGTGACATGCCTACGTTCACCCTCAACTTTTCACGTCCGGGCAATCAGGTCGTCGGCCAGTACTACAACTTCGTTCGCTTTGGCAGGTCTGGCTACACCAGGATGATGAAGGCCTTGCAGGAGACGGCGACAACTCTGTCGTCCCGCATCGCGGAGATCGGACCCTTCTCGATCATCAGCGATGGAACCGCCATCCCCGTCCTGGCGTTCGAGATCACGGGGGATGTGCCGTACACCGTTTTCGACGTCTCCGATCGGTTGCGCTACCACGGGTGGCAGGTCCCCGCATACACGATGCCGGACAACGCTACCGACGTTGCTGTCTTGCGGATCGTGGTGCGAGAGGGCTTCACCCTGGACCTCGCCGATTCACTGATCAACCATCTACAGGAGGCTTGCGACGATCTCCAGTCGAATCCACCCATGAAGTCCGCCGCCAAGAAAGGCTTCGCTCACTAAGTCGGACCGGCTGCCTCGTTCACTGGCTGGGCGGTGTTCCTCCGTCGACGCCGTCCTGGTGGTACATCTACGCTGGCGAGGTTGACCTAGTCGGGCCAAAGCGGACGCTCCCAAACTGGGTCGGGAACTTACTAAGTTGACCATCGCCCTCGCCACAGGAGTTGAACGTGGACGGTGAAATACTCAGCGCGATCTTGCAGATCTCGGTGCTCGTCTTCGTGGTCTCCAGCATGCTGGCTATGGGACTCAGCCTTACCGTCTCACAGATCATCGCACCGCTCCGCAACGCCCGTCTCGTTGTCGTTGCCCTCGTCCTCAACTTCATTGCAGTGCCGCTCATTGCTGTCGGTATCGACGCCCTCCTTTCTCTCGACGACGGTCTCTACATCGGCCTTATCCTCATCGCAACTGCCGCCGGCGCCCCCTTCTTGCCAAAACTTGGGGAGGCAGCCAAGGGAAACATCGCCTTCTCGGTCGGTCTGATGGTCCTTCTCATGGTGGTGACCGTGGTGTATATGCCAATCGTGGTTCCATTGTTGATCAGCGGGGTCGAGATCAACCCTTGGGACATCGCATCCTCGTTGATCTTCCTCATGCTGCTCCCTCTCGGGATCGGGCTCTTGATGAGGTGGCGCTACAAGAAGGCTGCGGACGGGCTCCAGCCGGCAATGGCGCAAACCTCAACGGTGGCGATCGCCCTCTTGCTTGTCTCCGGCGTCGTCGTGAACTTCACCGCGATTCTCGACATCATCGGCACCGGTGGCTTCATCGCCATTCTCCTTTTCCTGGTAGGCGCCTTCATCCTGGGCTACTTCGGTGCCGGCAGTGATGCCGGGGTGCGTTCAGTGCTCGGACTTGGAACCGCTCAGCGCAACCTGTCGGCCGCTCTTGTCGTGGCCGGTCAAAACTTTGCCTCAGACCCCGATGTAATGACTTTCATCATCGTTGCCGGCATCGTCGGTCTCCTGGTGCTGATGCCCCTTGCAAGTCAGCTGGGCAAGAGATCCACACACATAGCTGGACAACTGACTTGAGCGACCTGTTCCCTGGAGTTCAGGCCGCCCCGGCTGGAGAACTACGAGCGGAAAGGCTCAAACCGGACGTAGTCGCGGCAGCCACCGTCAGGGCGCTACCGGCTCCTCAGGCGCTCGCTTAAGCCCAACTCCCAGAGCGAAGCCGATCGTCGCCGATAATTCAGACCGGACAGATAAGCAGCCGCGTTCCGTTGGACAATTCCACTATCACACCACCGGCGTCTCGGGTTTTGGCCCCGGCCACGGAGACGATTTGTTGCAGCGACTCGACAGCCGGCGCCGCAGGAGGTTCAGCCGCTTCGAGCCATTCCGGCGGGACCGGCTTTGGCCCGTAGAGATTGTGATCGCTCTCGGCTGTTGAGGCCGGCGCCCCTTGCGGTCGGTGGACGGAGTCGGCTCGGACAGGTCGGGGGTGGTACTGCGTTGCTGATGACATACACATATTGCGCTCCTCTCCTAGGACATGCCGTGTTGTTTTTTGAAGACTTCCACCTGCGGGCCGACGACCTCGTCAACCAGGTCCGTGAGCATCCCGTCGTTGATGAACTGGGACCTCGGCGTCAGCTGGGTGTGGTCAGGCTTCTCCGGCGGTGCGGGTGGGGGCGCAGGCCAAGTTGCCGGATTGACGATGGCTTCGCGCACCCTGATCTCCTTCTTGGTGATGTTGAACACCACGAGGTCGTCCGCCATCGCCAGCGGACCGTCATACACCTCGCGGATCTGCTCGTAGACG
>CAXMPS010000089.1:0-8739 GCA_964194995.1 uncultured Gammaproteobacteria bacterium
TTGGCCCGCTACGCCTCCACCTCGGCGGCCGCCGCTCCGGGGGCGGTCCGATCCTTCCAGCGGGTATAGGAAACACCGCCTACCGGGATGGGCAAGAGCCAGGTGATGAGTCGGAAAACGAACACCGCGGCCGCGACCTGATCTGCAGATCCTTGGCCGGCCGCGAACGCCAGGATCGACATGTACAGAGCTTCGTTGAGTCCCGGGGCATTGAAAATCGGGATCGTCGTTATCGCAGCGACCGCGGCGACGCACGCGAAGACGACGCCTGTGGAGATCGCATCACTTCCGAGCCCGACGCTTCGTACCGCGGTGAGCATGATCAGGAAGAACATGAATTGACCGGCAAGCGCGGCAAGCATTCCGACGTGCCATCGTGACTTGATCACGTCGGCGGTCTGATCTCTGAAATTCAGAAGGCCGTCTTCGAGGTCCACGACCCAGTCACGGCGGAACACGTTGCCCAGAGAGTGCACAAACCGGGTGAGCAGCCGACCCAAGGCCGACACGAACCTCGTGGAGCGAAGCCCTAGCGCAATGAGAATTGCCCCGCCGGCGACTATCCCCAGTCCGAGGGCGGCGAGGAAGTCGAGATCGTCATCCTGGATGCGTTCGAGGCTCAGGAAAAGGACTGCCAGGACCGGCATGAACAACTTGGATGCAGTGGCGTACAGCCATGTGATCATGGTGCTCGCCGTGGCCGCCTGTGGAGAGAACCCCCACCCTCGAGTCATGTGATAGCGGACGACGATGTCGAAGCCACCGGGCGGGATATTGGCAACGGCGCTGGTAACCGTCGCCACAGTTATCCCTTGCTTGAGTTTCAGACCTGGCAGAGAAGCTTGCAGCACCCAGCCGTCGGGTACGAATTGCAATGCTCCGAGGACCGCCAGTAGTACCCAGTCGGTCGCACCGATGTTGCCGATCGCCCTGAACACCGCGTCGTAGTCGATGAACTGGGGCAAGACGACACCGAAGATGAACAGCATCAACCCAACGGTCAAGAGCAACGGGAGCCACTTCTTCAAACTGCTCTCCTGGGCCTCGGGCAGCGTGGGTTCGTTGCTCACTGGGTTCGGAGCCTAGAAGGGCGAGTGCCGAGGTGCTTTGGATACTGATTTCCCTGAACACATCAAACATGACGAATCACCAGGGGGGTCTCACCACGCCCTGCCCTAAGGAGTCAGGGGCATCGGCCAAGGCCAGGCCGGCAGGCCCCCACCTCTCTTCTTCGGATTTGGGTAGCCTCGAATCGGCCGTCTAGAAGAGGAGCCCTATGAGCGAGCCAACCACTGATTTTCCCGAGCTGAACCCTGACGACGCGACGAAGGATGTCTGGAGAACACCACGGGAGGATCTGCAGGGAGATCGGCCACCGGGCCTCATCCATCTCCACCGTTATCCGATGAGTCTGAGCAGCCACGGGATAGCCACCTTTCTCCAGCGGCCGGTCGCCCTCACGCCGGCCGACCTCCAAGCAGCCGATGTCGATGTGGCGATGTTGGGAGCCGGACTCGACTTCTCCGGCGGGATGCGGGGAGCGGCCTTCGGGCCAAGAGCGCTGCGCTCCCACGACATGTATCTGCCGACAATTGCGTCCGGCCTTCCTCATGCCCACGTCGGGGTCGACGCCCTGGAGGAGTTGGTGATTGCCGACTATGGCGATGCCGCGATCGATTTTGAGAGCACCCACCGTTCTATCGAGCCGGTTCGGGGGCTGGTGCGGGAGGTGGCGGAGACGGGAACCGTTCCTTTCGTCATTGGCGGCGACCACGCCCTGATGTACCCCGATGTCGCCGCCATGGCCGATGTGTACGGCAAGGGGAAGATCGGAATCGTCCACTTCGATGCCCACTACGACGCCGGATCGTTTGGGATCGGCCACAACCTGACCCATGGGACACCCGTTCGCCGTTTGATCGAACAGGGGCATGTCAGGGGGGAGAACTTCATCCAGGTCGGCCTCCGGGGCTACATGCCGGGTGCTGATGACCTGGCATGGATGCGTGATCAAGGTCTGCGCTATCACTTCATGGCGGAAGTCGAGAAACACGGCTGGGCCCATGTCATGGAGCGGGCGCTGGCCGAGGCCGCGGAGGGCACCGACTATCTCTACATTTCCCTGGACATCGACGTGCTCGACCCGGCCTACGCACCCGGTACGGGGACTCCGGAGCCAAACGGACTCACTCCCCGTGAGCTGTTCCCACTTCTCCGCCGTCTAGGCGCTGAGAACAATCTCATCGGGGTGGAACTAGTCGAACTGAACCCGCTCGTCGACCCGACTTATGTGACGCCGCTGGTAGCCAATCGTTGTGTCCGCGAAATTCTCACGGGGATGGCGATGCGTAGGAAGGGAATTACCGAAAAGCACTATCTGGCGCCGGAGATGACCGACCACGGGCAGGGATAGCTGGGCGGCGACAAAGCGAGTCCTGCCCCGACTCCGGGGAAAACGGTGTTGGGACAGCCTGGATCATCAGACAGACAGTCGTGAACAGCCATGACCTCCTCATGACTCGAGGGTGGACGCCGGCTGCCTCTCTTGCCAGTCGGCATACATCTCGGCTCCGGGAACGGCCGTCAGCCCGTGCAAGTAGACACTCATCGCCACTACGACGGTCGTGATCGTGACGATGATGTCGTCGCCGGGTAATCCCGCCTCCTTGATGACGATGGCCACGATGATTATCGAAGCTATGCCTCGCGGGCCAAACCAACCCAAAAAGGCCACGGACTGCCATGGGAGCCTCGCACCGATCATTCCGAGAGCGACAGCCAGTGGACGGAGCAGCGCCAGGCTGAGAACTCCAAAGATGACCATCTCCCAGGTGACCAACGAGATTCCAGGAGCCAGCATCGTTGCGCCGAACACAAAGAAACTGACAACGGTGAGCACTTTGCCGAGTCGCTCTCCGAACTCCTCGACATGAGGGGCCTCGGTGTTTACCAGGTTCCCGAAGACGAGTCCGGCCACCCAGGCGGCGATGAAGCCGTTGCCATGGACGGCCTCGGCACTGGCGTAGGCCAGCAGGGCGACGGCAAGCGTTGACAATTTCGTCCACTCATTGCCAGCCCATTGATTGCGGTAGGCGCGCCTGATGAGCCACCCCGCAGCCACTCCGACAGCCACACCGGCGATGGCCCCGAAGCCCACCTGTTGGACCATGAAGGTCAGTGCGTCACCTTTGGTCTCAACACCCAATTGGGCTAGGGCGGCCGCCGTGAACATGAGTGCCAGAGGGAGTGCGAGCCCATCGTTGAGGCCACTTTCCACGATCAGGCTGCCGCGGATCCGGGCAGGCACTCGTGGATTCGATACGACAGCGGATCCAACGGCTGCATCCGTCGGCGCAAGAATCGCAGATACAACCGCTGCTTCCCAGAACGTCAGAACACCGAAGAGCACCAGAGCTGCGGCTGTCCCGGCGATGATCAGAAGCGGCATTGCGATGCCGAGCAACCGTGCCACCAGCCCGCGATCCCGCCGAAGACCGGGAAGGTCGATGGTCGCAGCCTCCACAAAGAGCAGAATCGCCAGCGTGACCTTGAACAGAGCTTTTGTCAGATCTCCGCCGAGGTCCACTTCAACCAGGCCCAATCCGTCTTGGGCTACCAGGGTTCCCAAAGCGACAAAGACCATCGGCGCCGTGATGTACCCGCGGTTGAGTCGTTGGGACAGGGCCGAGTAGCCAATCGCGACGGCCGCAACTATCGCCCAACCCCACCACATGTCAGTCCCGGACCTGGCTCAATAGACCTGATCTACAAAGGTCTGCTCGTGAAATGGAGGTCGCACGTAGGGCTGATCCTCCATTTTCGGCAGCTCAACCTGACTTGGCGTCAAATCGGCGTATTCGAACTGGGAGAGGATATGGCTGATGCAATTGAGTCGACCTCTCCTCTTGTCATCGGATGCGACGACATACCAGGGCGACTGCTTGATGTCGGTGAACTGAAACGTGGTGTCTTTGGCCATCGAATAGCGAATGTACTGTCGGTGCTCCTCGAGGTCCATGTCCGACAGTTTCCAACGCTTCAGCGGTTCCTTATTCCTTGATGAGAATCTCTTTGCTTGCTCGTCAAAGCTAACTGAGAACCAGTACTTGAGAACCTTGATCCCCGATCGGACCAGCATCCGCTCGAACTCGGGACAGGATCGGAGGAACTCCTGGTGCTCGGTCTCGGAACAGAAGCCCATGACCCATTCGACGTTGGAGCGGTTGTACCAACTTCGGTCAAAAAGGACGACCTCCCCCGCAGAGGGGAGATGGCTGACGTATCTCTGAAAGTACCACTGGGTTCGCTCCCGCTCTGGCGGCTGTGGGAGCGCCGCCACTCTCACGATCCTGGGGCTCGTCCTCTCGGTGATCCTTTTGATAACCCCCCCCTTGCCAGCCGAACCACGACCTTCAAAGATGATTGCAACCTTCAGGCCCCGGTCTACCACCCAGTACTGAAGCTTCACCAGCTCCTCTTGTAGACGCGACAGCTCGGCTTCATAGAATTTCTTCCGCAGGCTTCCCTTACTCGTGTAGTTGTCCTTCCCTGCGGGCGTCGTGTACCCGACGACGTCGTCCGCCTCGACGGGGATCCGAAAAGGACGCACCTCTTTCTGACTCATGATCTCGCCATTCCTCTCGTTGGGTTCAACTCACGGACTTCGCCACCACGATGTCAGGAGCTGTGCAGGGTCATTAACCAATGGCCCTCCTCCTTCGGGCTCCCAATAGCTCGGGAACATGACGGAGTACGTGATCAACGCAACCGTAGACGTCGGATCGCCTTCTCAATCTCTACGACTGCCAGTACTGCCAAGGCAAGTCCTAATACTCCCAGCCACTGCTCGGGGCTAAGTTCTCTGGTTCCGAGGAGCTTCTGAAATGGTTCCCAGGTTGTCGTCACCACCGTGAGCACGGCCGGGATTGTCAGGATCCCCAGCGCCCGAACATTTGGCGGTGCCAGACCGCTCCCAGGGTCACGCCGGACCGCCAACCCGGTGACCAGTGTGCCAAGAGCGAGAACCGCATAGGCCATTGTCATCGAAACGGTCGCATCGTCGGCCGACGGCTCGTCCGGCCCAAACAGCAGCGGCATAAGGCCTGCGAGGAAGAGCGCACCGCCATAAGTGAGCCACCTGACTACCTCTCTTTGATTTGAGAGAGGAACCGACGGATCGCGCGGGGTCCGCTCCATCAGATTCGGGCTGACCGGCTCGATCATGATCGCGATGACGGGCACAGACGCTACAAAGAAGTTCAAGAACAGAACCATCATGGGGGTCAGGGCCACACCGTTGGCGATGTTGAGCAACGTTGCCGCGAGGAACAGCAAAACCAATGAGAAAAGCTGCGACATCTGATAGCGGACATAGAGGCTGATCCGCTGGTAGATGCTTCTCCCCAGTTCTATCGCTTGAACGAGGGTTCCAAAGTTGTCGTCGGTCAGAATCATCTTCGCCGCCTGTTTGGTCACTTCAGAGCCGCTACCCATGGCAACACCGATATCCGCTTGCTTCAGGGCCGCCGCGTCGTTGACGGCATCGCCCGTCATCGCCACCACGAGACCCTGGCCCTGCATGATCTGAACCAGCCTGAGCTTGTCCTCCGGAGCGACGCGACCGAAGACGTGCAACTGGTCGAGGTTCTTCACCACTTCTCCATCCGGCATCGCTCTGAACTCGGCACCAGATATCGCTCCTGGGCCCAGTCCAAGGTCTTCACCGATTGCCTTGGCCGTCACCGCGTGGTCACCAGTGATCATCCGGACGTCGATGCCCGCATCGCTCGCTACCTGGACGGCGTACTTGCTGGATGGTCGCAGCGGGTCGATGATGCCGATGAGAGCGACGAATCGCATGTCCTCGACGAAAGACATCGGATCTGCCACGACGGGCGCCTCTTCATCAAGGTCGATCAGACGCACAGCCAAGGAGAGGACTCTGAGCCCTTCTCCTCCCATCCGAGCGTTGGCCGCGATGATGTCATCGATTACCTGATCGAGAGGCACGGCGTTGTCGTCAGCCATTGCTGCCTCCGTGCAACGGCTGAGCACAACATCGGGTGCCCCCTTAGTGAGGAGAACCATTCGCTCCGTCCCCTGGTAAGTCACACGGTGAACGGTTGACATGAACTTATAAGCGGAGTCGAAAGGAACTTCTGCTTCCCGGGGGTAGGCACGTCGAGTTTCTTCCGCGTCAATTCCCAGCTTGGCAGCGAGGACCACCAAGGCCGCCTCGGTCGGGTCGCCGACGACCTCGCCGTCGTCGCTCACAGTTGCATCGCTGTCGAGGACGAGGGCATAGCCCATCGACGTGAAGTCGTGTTCTGGCTCGCCTGCCACGGCACGAATCACGCCGGTCTTGTCATATCCGCTTCCCTCGATGTGGAACCAGCTCCCGGCGTGATACAGAACACTGGCCATCATTTCGTTCATGGTCAGCGTTCCGGTCTTGTCTGTGTTGATGGCGCTGGTAGCCCCGAGCGTTTCCACGTCTGTGAGGTTCTTGACCACAGCCTTCGCATCCGCGAGTTGCTTGGCTCCGTAGGAGAGCATTCCTTGGACGAACACCGGGAGACCGGTCGGAATGGCTGAAATAGCCATCGCCGTACCGAGCAGGAGAAGATCCGCAGTGTCGAGCCCTCTGCTGGCTCCGATCACCACGATCACAGCCACGGCGCCCCATGCGACCGTGCCCAGAACCTTGGTCAGTCGATCGAGCTCGGTTTGAAGCGGTGATTTCTTTCGCTCGACAGAGCTGAGCATGTCGGCGATTCGGCCCATCTCGGTGGTCATGCCCGTGGCTGTCAAGACCATGCTTCCACTTCCGCGGGTTACTGATGTGTTCTGGAAAAGCATGCAGCTGCGGTCACCGAGGTCCGTCTCGGGATCAACAATCGGTACCGCGTCTTTCGGGATTGGGGCGCTCTCTCCGGTTAGGGCTGCCTCCTGGGCCTCGAGAGTGGCCGAACGGAGGATTCTCCCGTCGGCGGGCACGATGTCCCCCGCCTCGATCTGAACGATGTCGCCGGGCACCAGATCTGGAGCTGGGACCTCTCGAAGCGACCCATCGCGGAGAACACGAACCTTTGGTACCTGCAGCTGTGCCAGGGCGTCGATCGCTTCACGTGCCTTCAGCTCTTGCCGAGCACCGAGAGAGACGTTGAGCAGCACCAACGTGGCAACAAGCACGCCTGTCCCGAACTCGCCGATGATGATGCTGACAACCGAAACTCCGATGAGCATCAGGTTCATCGGATCCACGATCTGATTCTTCGCGATCTCCAGCTTGGATGGTGGCGGTTCGGCCGTCAGTTCATTCGGACCGAACGCTTGCAGCCTGACAGAGGCTTCTTTCGTGGTTAGCCCTGCCGCAGGGTCAGCTTCGAGAAGGTCCGCTGCTTGCTGACCTTCGAGGGCGAACCAGGTGGTCTCGTCGAGAACTGCAAGGTCTGGCATCGAACTTCCTTCTTCGGCCGGGCGTCGGCGCAACTTAGCAAACGCTCGATGAGGTTCCCTGAAGTAGGAGCTGGATGACCTCTGGCGCCTGCCTCGCAGCCACCGCCTGCCGAAGCTTGGTGGTCGCTACCGTTCGGACTTCTATGTCGAGTCCATCGGATCTGGCTTGCCCCTCCCGTCTACTCCCACCCGAATAGCCACCCGAAGATGTGGAATACCCACTTCGGGGCTCTCGAGTGTCAAGACATGACCCGAGGCGACGTACAAGAAACCAGTTCCACGGCAAGTGTTCATCGCAGCCAGTGAGCATCGAGACGTTCGTCGTCTTGATGGCGATTGGCCTGGTGACCGGAGCGCTGATCGGAACGGTCGGCATTGGCGGCGTTCTCCTCGTTCCAGCGCTTGTACTGATCGGTGGGCTCGCAATTCATGAGGCGACACCGATTGCAACATTGAGCTTTCTGTTCACCGGGATCGCGGGCTCGCTTGCATATGCACGGCAACGTCGCATTGATTGGTCGATCACAAAATGGCTGCTTGCCGCCTCAGTGCCTGGTGCGGTCGCAGGTGCAGCGACCAACGTCGCTCTATCGGCCACAGGAATCACACTCGTGATCGCGGGAATGCTCGGCGCGGCAGCGGCACAGTCATTTCGCGATCCAAACACCCGATCGTCTGTGCGGACGCGTTCGCTTGGTGTCGGAGCGTTGATCGTCATCGGGGTTCTGGTCGGATTCGGCTCAACTCTCTCCGGTACCGGCGGACCGGTGCTGCTGATACCGGTGATGTTGCTCGCCGGCTCGACGGTGGGACTTGCCGTCTCTGCCAGCCAGCCCATCCAGATCCCAATCGCGATCTTCGGTGCCGCCAGCTTCCTGGCCTATGGAGCCCTAGATTGGAAGCTGGCCTTGGCTCTCGGCCTCACCCAGGGAATTGGAGCCATAGCCGGCGCCAGGATCAGCAACCGCCTGCCGATTGAGAGCCTCCGCCGTCTGGTGGCATGGGCACTTGTCGCCTCAGCCGCCATATTCATCTTCAAGGCGATCACCGGATGAGCCCTAGGCCCCACCTCGAAGGCAGAACGGAGAATACGCGTCTGGCTCCAAAGACAGCACGGCTGATTCTTGTGGGCCCGGCAGGACTTGAACCTGCAACCAACGGATTATGAGTCCGTTCAGGCCCGAATCGGTGACCTGGGCTGGAGCCGAAATCTCCTGGTGCAACTTGACCCGTTGACCCAAGTGCGTGATAACGAGATGGCCTGTTGACTAGTTCTCATTT
>CAXMPS010000090.1:0-1144 GCA_964194995.1 uncultured Gammaproteobacteria bacterium
TCCGCGCCGCACGGCGTCGCCAAGTGCTTTGTGCAATGCAGCATGGCGGTTGCGGATGCTCTTGGCTGAGAGTCCTCTATCAAGGAGAGTCGTGTATGCATCGGCTCGAGTGGTTCAACCCCACCGGCTTGCTGGCACATCGCTTCGATCCAATCAACAACCAATGAGTGAGTGTGGCGAAGGGGAGATCGAGCGGAACGATCGACGGGCCGAACACGGGCCGTTCGGCTCTACACCCACACCGAAGGGCACGGTGACCGGGTCGAGGTCGTCGGGCCAGTGGGGGTCAAGAATCCTTGGGTTGCTCACGAAGTCAACTCTGTGCGGCGGCCCTGTTCGGCGCTCCGGACAAGACCCAGTTACCGAGGGTGCCCTCGTTGATCCTAAGATCCCGAGCCACCTGAGCGATCGGCTTCTTAGTCTCACGGACAATCCGCACCACGCCCTCACGGAACCCCGAGTCATACTTTCGTTCGTAACTACTGCCTGCGGTCTCCTGGGTTCTGTCTAGCCCCGCCGATTTCCGAAGTGTCGGCTTCTGACGGCTGAAGCTGTCGATGACCCCGTAGTTCATCTTCTCCAAGCGATTTATGAATTCTGAAGGCTGGCCTCTGGCCTCTGGCCTCTGGCCTCTGGCGTCGCACAGGTGCATCCGTTGGCGTGATCCTGATCCGGCCGTGTGTGGAGCCACATGGCGACAACCATGGGGGCGAAGACGATGAGGTTGTAGAACAGGTGCAGTTCTGCCCTTGGAACAAACGGCTGGAGCAGGCTCGTCGGTACCGGCGACCCGAAGAGGTTCGTTCCGATGATGACCTGAGCCAACAGCACGGAGTGTTCGACGAAGTGCCATCCCTGGAGGGCGAGCGATATGTCCCACCACTTCCGCGACTTGCCGTGGAAACCGGGTCTCAGAGCGATGAGGCCGCTCAGCATCACGATGGCGAATCCGAAGTGAAGCGCCTCGGAACTCACGAGCCAGGGGGCGAAGTAGCCGAGACCACCCAACGAATCGGCTCTCTCCATGTCGAAGAGCCAGATCTGTGCGCCCTGAATGATGTGCTCCGCCCAGTGGGCGATGACCACTGCCATGAAGGCCCACAAGGCCTTCTCGTGCCATGTGCCGTTGATGCGTTGCCAGAAA
>CAXMPS010000091.1:0-4063 GCA_964194995.1 uncultured Gammaproteobacteria bacterium
TATAAGTGCCGTTATGTGCGGGCCTGCCGCGTCTGGTGCAGAAGCGCTCGAGTGGTCATCAGCCGCCACCTAAGTTGGGCACGTGCAACACTCCGACCAAGGCCAAGATGCACACCGAAAGTGCCCAGACCGGCGTCCGCCTGGTCACAGCCACTCTGTGGCTTTGAGTTGAAACTGAATCCGGTTGCTACCCACCGAATGTGTCCTTGAACCAATCGGGTAACTGCTCCCAGTAAAGGTAGTAGCCGGTGGGCCCGCAGATGTCCTCGATTAGACAATTGACCGCGTCACCACTTCCTTGTTCTTCCTCCTCACACCCATCGTCCTCATCGGGGACCTTGCTCACATCCATATTGAATTGGGCGCCGGGCTGGGTCGCGGTGACAAGAAACACGGACTCGCCCTTTAGCTCTGTCGGAAGGTCACCACCAGTCCAGCCGCCGCCGGAACCACCAGGCCGCCCTTTGCGCCATGACGAACGAAGCTCACCCTGCTCGTCATACGTGACACAAGCGACTTTTCCGCTGGGCACCGTCACATGCAACCGAGAGACACCAAACGGGGTCACTTCTTCGAGCACTACGTGTGGGCCGGAGAATGTCAGCTGCCGGGCCTCCGGGGAGTAAAGGGAGTTGAAGCCGCCGATGTCCAGAATTAGCCCATCGGTCAGGTGCCGTTTGAAGTTGTGAAACGAATTCTCGATTCCCCCCCAGGAGGCAAGATCCTTTTCCTGGAGGTGAGCGATCAGGTTGAGACTGTTCCCAACTCCACCGTCTGTATGCAGGTCCTCGAAGAAAGCCCAGTTCGTATGGCTGCGGTGGAACAGTGTCGTTTCCAGTTCCTGCTGTTGCAGCGCTCCAGGAAACTTTTCATGTTCAAAGTCCGCGCTTGGGTAAACCCACTCGCCCAGATAGACCGCCAGCCCGGTTTCCCACCATCTGGCGATCACCTCGTAGGTTTCGTTGATCAGACAAAATGCCATCGCCGTGGCGATCCACTGTTGGAAGAATTCGTCCGAGATCCCCTGAAGTGGCGTGTTGAGTGTGATCTTGCACGACGCCTCACCCCATATATCCTGTGCGCGCACAAACGTGCCCCCGTTGAAGTTGGTGAGCGGCTTGAAGATAATATCCACGGCCGGCATCTTGCCCAATGTCTCGTATTTGAGAGCCGAAGCTTTCATCGCGTCCAGAGCCAGAAAGACGTGGTCATTGGTCCAGCCCGCTACGTCCTGCCCCGGTGGAATCTCGGGATGGAATAAGAGGTAGCTATCTTCCCCAAACATCTCGTCGAGGTCGAGGTCGCTGACCTTCTCCCAACACGCGATCCCGGCCCATTCCTTCGGACAGTCGTCCGACTCTTGTGCCGTGGTGCCCAACGAGACGAGTTGGGATGAGACCTCAAGAGGCGGGGGTTCAGCCGCTGTTAGGGCCACCAGCTCGTCTCTGGGGATTACGAGTAGATCGAGCAAGCGAATGATCTCCGCCTTCGCCTCGGCGTCGGATCCAGTCTCGACGTACTCCCGGGCCAGCCGGATCGCACCCGTACCGGAGTTATCGACCAGGTCGGGGTCTCGCAGGAGCTGGGACGCTCCTATCTCACCTGCGAAGTACCGGAGGGTGGCCACCAGCCCTTCGCCGAGGGTCCATTCCCCGGCCTCCTCCTTGGCAAGGAGGTTGTCGACGTAGCCCATGTTGGACAGATCCGGTGGAGAAGTTTCGAAGATCGTGACGACTCGGTCACCCGATTGCAATCGGATCAGGGCCTTGGCACCGAGGTCTTTGGCGATCTCTAGCTGGTCACTTAGCTCGATATCGGGGAGCGCGAGCACGATGCGGAAATAGGCGTCGCCATGACGGATGGCGAGCACCCCCGTCTCGTGCGGTGAAGCGAACGCATCGACAACCGGGACACCTTCGAACCAGACGGCCTCATCCCCGACACCCGACACCGGCTCACCCACGACACCCGCGAAGTCCGCTCCGTCCTCGAAGTCAGCTGCAGAACTCGTCTCGACTCTTACGTATATCTCGGTGAGGATCAGCCTCGTGCACTCGAAGTCGCCGGCAGCGGAGAGATCGACCAGGCCAAAGGAGTTAGCGATCACGATGAGTGGGTCGCTGGCGGCGGCTCGGCCAAGTCGGTGAGGGGCGAGCAGCGCCTCTGCTTCCTCATCCGTCACCAGCTGGCATAGATCGGCCTCAATTGGCGGAGCTGGTCCGATCTGGATTCGCTCGATTGCTGCCGCCGCCAATCCCTTGACGATCTCCAGCCTTGCCGAGTCGTTCACCTCGGGACGGTTCAGCGCAACCCTCAAGAACAGATAACCCACGTCCGTCTCCTGTACGACGCTGAGAGCGCCCCCGGTTTCAGCGCGGAACCAGACCGCAAAATCGCCGACGCCGGGCACCGGCACACCCTCCTTCCCATCGATCTGGGCACCCACGGCGAAATCGTTCGGGTCCCCCGGGGCGAGTTGCACCGAGCCCTCAACGACCTCGCCGCCCAGCTTCAGCTGCCAGTCGCATGACTCTCCCCCCCCTCCTATCAGAAAACCGACATGCCCTTCGTCGAGGACGCCCAAGGCCTCCTCTACCTCAGAATCTTCTAACAGTGTGCAGCCATCAATGGGCGAGATCTGCGGCCCGGCCACCTGCTCTGCTTTCACCGACGGGGGCGGCGCTGAGAGGTTAGGGGTTCCCGTTTCAAGGTCCGGCTCCTCGTTTCCGAGGTTGGCCAGTATCGACAGTGTTACCAGACCCAAAAAACCCACGATCACCGCCACCACAGGTTTCTGTTTCAGGAGTGGTGTTTTATCGCTTCCAGCCTCTTGCGTTACCTGCCGTTCTGGTGTCGGCTCCAAGGATTACATCCCAGATCTTCTTGTTGCATAGGGGTTTGCTGTTCGATGAAGCCTACTCACGGGCAACCCGCTGCCGCTGAGCGCCCCCGCTTCTCCGAAGACGTGCTGTATGGACGTCTGAGGACCCGAGAATGCAGGAGCAGTGCCTGCACCGAAACCGCTCGACCCCCGTAGACGAGCCGCCCATAACCGGCATTATGTACGGCCAGGTTTCAGGGGAACATAAGTGCCGTCATGTGCTCTGTGCTGTGACCGGCGATGGCGCATTCTCGACTGATTCAAACCCGGAGCTAGTTGCTTCGTTGGATACGAGGAATGAGGCTCGGACGTGTTCTCCGCGTTAGGTCCTGAGTCGGTCAGGGAAGGATTCCGATCCAGATCCGAGTCGGAGATGGTGCAGAGTCGGCATTCTCGAACACGGAGTGTTGCTCAGACTCCTGGACGGCGGCGAGCACGAAATCGTCGAATACGAACAGCCGCAGGTAGGCCTGCTCGACGTCGAATGCCTCTCCGATCGACTGAACGTTCCAGGAGATTTCGTCCTGACTGAAGAGGATCACCGTTTCCTCCTGTGACATGCCCACATCCCCGAACGCCTGCTGTTCGGCCTGCTGGATCTCTTCAAGCGTGAGGGTGATCAGCACTTCGCCTGACTCGGGATCAGCGAAGGAGAGGGTGGATGTCTCAAGGTCGTAGGTGATTCCTTCGGGAGTCCTTTCCTCGTGCATCGGCACCTCTAGCAGGACCCCGTCATCTCCGCTGACGATCATTGCGCCGCGCATGTCATCGAAGGTGACCGTCATCCCATCCTTGGAGATAACCACCACCGGGTGCTCCTCGCCCTCCATGAAGTCTCCCTCGCCGTAGCCGTTTGCGGACGCGGCGATGCCGTAGTGAGCCGCCGATACGGAGTCGATGTGCCACATGTAATCGGCGGACAGGAGGTCATCGGGCGTGATCGGATCCCACGTTTCGCCGTCTATCGACCGGACCACTGCGGTGTCGAAGCCCGTCGACTCGGATGAGATGAAGGCCTCCCCCCGGACGGCCAGCTCTGAAAGTTCAGCTCTGACTGGGGTGGCCGTCCACGTAACCCCATCGTTGGATCGCCACAACGTCGGTCCGCGACTCCCATAGCCAAACGCGACCAGGTCTCCATCGGGTCCGACCACGAAATTGTGCACACTGTCTTCTGGGCCA
>CAXMPS010000092.1:0-4596 GCA_964194995.1 uncultured Gammaproteobacteria bacterium
GGACAACCTCGACTTTCTGATCGTCGACATGCCGCCAGGCACCGGGGACATAGCGATTTCGATGGCGCAATTCCTCCCGCGCGCCCAGGTGCTGATCGTCACAACCCCGCAGCCCACTGCGCAGCGGGTCGCACGGCGCGCCGCCTTGATGGCGGCTGAGGTCGATCAGCAAGTCATCGGCGTAGTGGAGAACATGTCGTGGTTCACGGGTGACGACGGCAAGCGGTACGAGTTGTTCGGGGCCGGGGGCGGCGAGGCGCTGGCTGAAGAGCTCGGTGTCGATTTGATGGCCCAGGTGCCGCTGCTGCCTGCCATGGGTCGCGGCGCGGACGTTGGTCATCCGGCAGCCGTGGCAGCACCGGGCTCCGAGGTCGAGGAGGCCCTTGATCGGCTCGTAGCCGCCGTAGTCGAGAAGAGACCTCGAATCCGCACAAACCCTGCCCTCGTCATCAACTGAGGGCTCCATGAAACGCGTTATGGAAGGCGCCTCCGGGTGGTTGTTCGGTCTTGCGGTGACCGTCTTGTTGATCAGCATTTGGGGGAGGGCGATCGTGGTCGACACCGATGCCCTCGCCGAGAGCCTCGGTCCTTTATCCCAGTCAGTGACTGTTGTCGACCAGTTTGCCGACTGGCTGGGGAGTGAGCTGACCGCGGCCGGAGTAGACCCCGCCTTTGCCGACGAGGCGGTGAAGAGTGCCCTGGGCGGTTCGGCCGTTGACCTTGCGTTCAACGATCTGGTTCTGCAGGTGGTCGTCTCGGCGGCCGAATCAGATCCCGGCGGCGCGCGTGTGGACGTTGCCTCGATCCTTGCTCCGGCAGTGCCTGAGATAGCCGTTTCTCTTACCTCCGCGGGGGTGCCCGTCACCGAAGGCCAGGTTGAGGAAGTGGTCGGGAGTCTCGATCCGCTTGTCATCATCGAGCCGGGTCAGGCTCCGCCGGTCGGACCGGAATCACCGATCGCGACGCGACTGGGTACAGCGACGGTCCTGGCGCTGATGGCGATGGTGGTGGCCGGCTCGATCTCGATCACCGCCGCGTCCGACAGAATCGGCACCGCGAGGAAACTCCTGATTCGAGTCTCCCTATCAGGGTTGACGTTTGGCCTGCTTCTCAAACTGGGCAGTTGGATCCTCGATCCGGGAGGGGGCCGGGCCCCCGTTCCTCAGACACTCTCTGGATTGGCAGAGGCAAAGTGGCTGGTTCCGCTGAGTGTCGCCGGGTTGGCTGCGGCGCTGGCGGGCTTGACCTGGCTGGTACGCCGCGGCGTCAAACCGGAGGCAGCGATCCCAGAGCCATACGGAGAACCCATACGGCAACCAGGCTGATCGCAGTTCCGATCAGCATGTAGTTGAGGGTTCGGCTCGACATCTGCTTTACCTTCCCAACCCGCCGCAGCATGAACCACACCCAGGCCGCGGCAGCCTGAAGGGCGATCATGGGTATCAGCGGGTGATATCCGATGGCCAGATCGACGTTGCCTCGGATCAGGTGGGAAGCAGCGCGGGTCATCCCGCACCCCGGACATGCCATCCCGGTGCAGAGCGCAAATGGGCACACAGTTGGCCCGTCGTCGGAGGGGGACAACATGACCAGCATCGCCACCCCCAAGAAGGGAGCGACGATCAGGACCCGATCACGCCAGCCGGTGAATGTCACAGGTCCTCGAAGGGAAGAATCATGGCGCCCGAGATGAACAGGACAAGGAAAATCAAGCCGATCCCAAGAAGGACGGTTCCGATGATCCCGATGACCTTGGCGGCCTTGGCGGTACCTTCGTTCTGCGGGTTCCGCATTCCGGAGGCGATTTCCTCGAGTTCCTTATTGGCCATGACCCAAGCGACGATTGCGAGGGGCCCGCAACACACGATGCCAAGGATGCCCATGACCAGGGCGGTCGTAGCCTGACTGCTTTGGGGATAGGCGGCTGCCTGCGGAAAGCTCATCAGGCGAGCCTACCTACCGACCCTGTCCAGAGCCCGTGTGCTTCACAGGCCTTCCAGCCCGGCCCGGAACAGCTCGGCCATCTCGCCCACCTGCTCGGGGGTCATGATGAAAGGGGGTGAGACTTGGAGCCCGCCGCCGGCGATCGCTCGGGTCAAGACCCCGGCGTCCCGGCACGCAGCCGCCGCCCGGTAGGGGAGAGTCTCGTCTTCGTCTACCTTCAGCTGGATTGCGGCGAGCGCTCCGACTCCTCTTCGGATACTGTCGACTACCCGAAGCTCTTCCAATGGCAACAGCGCCTGGTAGAGCTCGTCTTCTAGTTCCGCTGATCGCTGGAGCAGGCCGTCGCGCCGGATTATCTCCATCACCTTGAGACCGGCGACACACGCTGTCGCATGGCCCGAGTAGGTGTATCCGTGACGGAAGGTGAGCCCGGGAGTGTCGAAGAAGGGCGTAGCGACTTTTGACGACGCCACGACACCCCCCAGTGGGGCGTAACCGCAGGTGACACCCTTGGCGAAGGTGATGAGATCTGGATCGAGCCCGAACTTGGTTGCCGCGAACCAGTCTCCGCCTGCCCTCCCGAAGCCCGTGATCACTTCGTCGGATATGTAGAGACCCCCGGCGCTGTGAACCACATCCTGAACTGCCTTGAGATACTCGGGTGGAACGGGGCGGATCCCTCCTGCTCCTATCACTGGCTCGACGAAAACGCCGGCGATTCGGTGAGCCCCTGCATGATCGATTGCTTTCTCCACCGCCTCGGCATCGTCATACGCGACAACGACGATGTCGGAGACCAGATCACCTCCATAGCCCTCCCTGTTGGGCGCAAGCCCGCCGAGACTGGTCCCATAAGGGTGCATCCCGTGATAGGACCATTCCCGAGAGATGAAGACAGTCCGATCCGGCTCCCCGATGGCATTGAAGTAGCGGCGGGCCATTTTCGCTGCTGTGTCCACCGCGTCGGATCCTCCGGAGCCGAAGAACACCTTCGACTCAGGGTCGGGAGAAATGGCCGCGATCTGTGCGGCGAGCTCCATCGGAGGCCGAGTCGCGTAGTCGACGAACGCGTGGAAGGCGGGCAGCTTTCTCATCTGCTCGCTCATTGCATCGATGATCTCGTCTCGCCCGTACCCGACGTTCATGTACCAAAGCGACGCCGCCGCATCGAGATACTGGTTGCCTTCTTCGTCGAAGACGTAGATCCCCTCTCCTCGATCGACGATGAACGGGTTGTGCTGCACATTGCTCATGTCAGCGAATGGATGCCAGAAAGAAGCCATGTCGCGAAGAATAGTGCCGGGCGCCACTGTCATTGGGCGTGCGGTCGTCTACCGGCGGTGAGCCCCATATAGGTCGGCTAAAAGATATTCCACATCCGAATCCGAGTGGAGTCGGTGCACATCCGCATGGGCCCAGGTGCCGTCGATGAATATCGTCTCGTACTTCCGGCGGGTAGGGCCGTGACGTGTCCATGCCCAGATGACGATGTTTTTCTCGGGCCGAGGATCAAAGAAGTTGCTCCACGGTTCTCGGTTCCCGTTCCAGAGCACTTCACGCCGAGCCGCCCGCCGAATGGTGCGACGAACGACGCGATTCATCACGGTGAATCGAGGCGGGTCGAGCCAAACGACGGTGTCCGTCCGTGGCCAGACGACGTCGGCAACACCATGGCTGGTGTAGTTGCCATCGACCACCCATCGGGTCTGGAGGGTGAATTCTTCCACCCGTTCCCTGAATCGGTCGTCAGGCAACGGAGTCCAGTCCGGCTGGTGGTAGATCGAGTCCAGTTCCAGATGAGGAGCGTGGAGAATTTCGGCAATACGGCGGGCAACAGTGGTCTTGCCCGACCCGGAGCAGCCAATCACCGACACACGATCCATGTGTTCAGTGTGACACCCGCCGCACCAATAGAGTCCCGGCTCCATTCCTCGTCCTATCGCGGAGGGGAGCGAGCCGGGTAACTTGGGATGATGCACGGCGGGCCAATGCGCGTTCTCGAGATCTACGGCGACCCGACCGATTTCGGTCGCACCCATGGAGTCGAATATGCCCCATTGATCAGGGCCTACCTTGCAGATCGACTGGATTTGGCGGGCGATGCTCTCTGGTCGGGTCAGAACGCGGATGCAGACACCATCCTCTCGCTCGCCGAATCGACTCTTGGTCACCACGAGGCCTATTCGGAGTCGCTATTCGAAGAGATGAGCGAACTCGCCGCCATCTCCGGTATCAGCGCGGCTGAGGCGGTCGTGGTCGGGGGGTTCACAGATCTCATTGATCTGGTTCGCGCCGCCGGCCCGGCGCCGGTGATGGATGAGTGCACGGCTGTCATCGACCCGATCGGCGGCATCCTCGCCCAGACCTGGGATATGCACGCTTCAGCTGGTGAGTACGTCGTCCTGCTCAAACTCGATCCGCTGTCGGGCCCTGCCGTAGTGGTGCAGACCACTGCCGGATGTTTGGGTCAGATCGGGATGAATGAGGCTGGGATCGCAATCGGGATCAACAACCTGACGTCGATCGGCAGGCCTGGCGTGACCTGGCCGTTTGTCGTAAGGAAAGTCCTTCAGCAGACCGACTTCGACGACGCGATGAAGTGTGTTCTCGACGTCGATCTCGCCGGCGGTCACAACTTCCTGCTGATGGGTC
>CAXMPS010000093.1:0-8175 GCA_964194995.1 uncultured Gammaproteobacteria bacterium
GTCCGAACCAGGAATCAGCTTATGCAGCTGCTCGGCGAGCTCAGGGGGCGTTGCCTGATCCTCTTCTCCAACGACTATCAACGTTGGGACCGTCACCCCCGAGGCCAGTCCGGAGTAATCCAGGGATCGCAGCGCGCTGCAGGCTGTGATGAACGCTGCCGGGTCGGTCCTGCCCATTATCTGGGTGCGCTCCTCCGCAATGGCCGGGTTAGCGGCGATGAAATCCTCAGTGAATATCCGGCGCAACGCAATGGGTGCCACGGCATCCATACCTCCGGTCTCCGCGGCCTGGATCATCCCGGTCAACGCCGGCTTCGCCGAGTCCGGAAAGCCGGGCCCGCAGCCGACCAGTAGAAGTCTTCCCAGAAGATCTCCGTAGTGGATGGCAGTTCCCAGACCCACGAAGGCGCCGAGACCGTTGCCGATCACCGTCAGATCGTTGTCCAGGTCCATAGCCGCGATAAAGGCGGCGACCCTCCGCGCATAGTCGTCGATTTCCGGCTTGGCCGGGTCGGTCGACCCGAATCCGGGCAGGTCGAGCGCGATGATCCGTCCCCCGAGAGAGTCGGCGACCCGATCAAAGGCGGTCCGATCGGTGAGGAGCGAGTGAAGCAACAGGCGGGCCGGCCCCGAGCCGGCCTCGCCGTAGGAGAACCGGCCACCTGGTGTTTCGATGGTTTTGTCAACGAAATTGGCCACGGATCTGATCCTATAACGTGTGGCCCTGCGTCACAGAACGGGGCTGACGAACCGACCGGTTCTCATGTCGTGACACGATCCGTCTTTGGCAACCTCGTCGCCACGGAGATAGGTGGCGACAATCCGGCCTTGCAGTGTCCGTCCTGAATATGGGCTCCAGCCGGCCTTGGAGAGAATGTCCTCGTCGCGGACAAACCATGATCCGTCCGGGTCGACGAGGACTATGTCGGCGTCAGCACCCGCGACGAGGTCACCTTTGGGGAGTCGATAGCGTCGTGCTGGGGCAGTGGCATAGAGACGCACCAGATCGCTCATTGTGATCTGCCCATTCAGGGCTGCATCAACGAGGTACGGCATGGTCGTGTCCAGGCCGGGAAGCCCGAAGGGTGCGTGCCAGAAATCGCCATTCGTCTTCTGGTGGATTGTTGACGGAGCGTGATCGGTCGAGAAGTGGGAGAAACGTCCATGTTCGACCGCCGCCCACATCTCGACGCGTTCCGACTCGCTTCGGATTCGTGCCGGGGGAGTGAACTTGCGAAGCGCGCCGTGCTTGTTGACTTCGTCCTCCTCCAGTGCGAAATATTGAGGACATGCCTCGGCGGCGATGTCGGCACCGAGATCTCGATAGACATCGATCACGTCGAGCACCTCGAGAGTGGACACGTGGGCGAAGGTGGCTTTCGCACCCGTGTCGAGGACTGCTGTCGAAGACGCAGCCACCGCCAACAACTCTGCTTCCCGGCTTCGCCATTCGATGAGCAGCGCCGGATCGACCCGGTTCGCTGCTCGCAAGCGCCGCTCCGCATCCGAGGTGAGCCCTTCATCCTCGTTGTGAATCAAACAGCGACCGTCAGCCGCAGCTATGGCGGTTAACGCCGCATGAAGGCTTTCCTGATTGAGACCGGGCACGCCGTGGGTGTCACATGTGAAGATCTTGAAGAAGGAGATTCCCTCGGCCGAGAGGCCCGCGATCTGGTCGATCCGGTCGGGCCAGACATGGGCAGCCAGTCCGTAGTCGACATTGGAGCGACCTTCGAGATGCTGACGCTTTTCATGAAGGTCCTGAGGCGATCGAACCGGGTGAGAGTGGGTGTGCTCGACGACGGTGGTTACGCCGCGTGCCGCAGCCGCCCTGGTCCCGAAAGGGAAGTCCTCCCGATCGGTATCCCCCGGGTCCATGAGATGAACGTGAGTGTCGACCATTCCGGGCATGACCAGCTGTCCCGAGGCATCGATGATGTCACCGCGAGCCTCGACCTCACCAATGTCGGCGATGCGTCCTTCCTCGATGAGAACGTCTCCGCGCTTCTGGCTGGAAGCCGAGACGAGGGTGCCACCCTTGATCGTCATGGTTGTCATATATCAGGCAACTTAGGATCACGGATCACGAAAGGACACACGAATGAGTGAACAGAAGGTGAGATTGGGCAGCCTCGGTCTCGGATGGTGGGGTTCGGAGCTGGCCTATGCGGCGAAAAGCAGCGGGCGAGCCGAGATCGTCACCTGTTTCGCCCGGAGCGAAGAGGGGCGGCTCGGGTTCGCCGAGAAACACGACTGCAGGTCAGTCGGCTCTCTGGAGGAGTTCCTTTCCGATCCTGAGGTTGAAGGCGTGCTGATCGCCACCTCACATCAGAGTCACCGGCCGCTGATCGAGCAGGCTGCCGCCGCCGGCAAGCATGTCTTCGTTGAGAAGCCCCTGACCACCACAGTCGCAGAAGGACGAGCCTCGGTCGCTGCTGCCAGGGATGGCGGGGTCCTGCTCCAGGTTGGACACCAGCGTCGGAGGATGGCGGCCAACCGTCGGATCAAGTCCATGCTCGAGTCGGGAGAGCTTGGAGATGTGGAGACGGTGATAGCCCATCAGTCGATCCCCAACGGATTTCGGATGGCGGCCGAGGCCTGGCGCTGGGATCCCGAGCAAAGCCCTCTCGGTTCGATGACGTCTCTCGGAATCCACATGATCGACACGATGCACTACTTCGTCGGCCCGATCCGAGCGGTGTCGGCGTTTACCCGTGCCGGCCGGTCTTACCCCATCGACGAAGCGACGGTGCTGGCTCTCGAATTCGAGTCTGGCGCTCTGGGAACGCTCACCACGTCCTTTTTCACGCCAAGCGCCAATGAGATATCGGTGTTCGGGACTGAGGCCGCTGCCTACAGCATGGAGGGCGGTTCGCAGCTCCAGGTGCAAGTGACCGGCGAGAACGATCGGAAACAGGTGACCCTCGAAGCAATAAATGCTGTGGTCGACGAGCTGGCCGAATTCGCCTCGGCGATCAGGGATGAGACCCAGGTCGAGACCGATGGTGAGGCCGGTCTGGCCGCCATCGCGGTGTTGGAGGCTGCGGTGGAATCGGCTGCCACGGGTCGCACAATCGAGCTTTCGGGGTGACCTCAGCCAACCTTCATCAACACCTTGAGTGAAGACGAATCATGCACCAGTTCGAAAGCGCGGGCGGCCTCGTCGAGATCGAGTTCGTGAGAAACAATCGGCTCTAGCGACATCGCACCCGACGCGGCCAGCGCCACTCCGTCGGCGTAGTCATCGATCACGGCCGCTCTGGGGTTGTACAGCGTCAGTTCCTTGTGATAGAGCTCGTAATAGGGGAGCCCTTTGCCACCACCTGTGATCGTCCCATAGGCAAGAATCTCCCCACCGGTGCCAACCAACTTGATTGCTTCGGCAAGGGTGGCTTCGGTTCCCACCGCCTCGACGACGAGTTCGGGTCCATTCCCGCCCGTGACCTCAGTGAGAACAGTCGACGCCTGTCCCGGCTCGGCAACAGCTACCGCACCCAACTCGCTGGCGAGATTTCGCTTCCATTCGGAGCGGGTGATGCCAACCACGCTCATGCCTCGCATCCGGAGCAGCTGTGCGATGAGCTGGCCGGTGACCCCAAGCCCGATAACAGCGGCCACTTGCCCGGGGACCGGCTGAACTCGCTTCACGGCGTGGACACAAGTGCCCAGCACCTGAAGGAGCCCGGCTGCCTTGTCCGAGATGGTTTCCGGAACCGCCACCAGCCGGTTGACAGGCGAAACGATGTACTCGGTGAAGACGCCATCGACGTCGCGCCCCAAAAGTCCACCGTTGATGCAGAGGTTGGTGCGCCCGGACCTGCACAGGTGACACCAGCCGCAGGAGACACCGGGATCGACGAGAACCCGGGTGCCGGCCGGATGGGGGCTATCCGGGGGCGCTGTGGAGACCTCACCAATCATCTCGTGTCCGAGGATCCTCGGGTATGCAACGGGGATCTTCCCGCTGAGGATCTTGGTGTCGGTACCGCAGATCCCGACCTGGTGAACTTGTACCACCGCCTGGCTCTGCTCTGTTGGGGTCGGGACGTCGACGACCTCCAGGCGGCCCGGCTCAACGACTCGTGCGGCTTTCAATGGTCTCCTCGAAGCGGATCCCCCATGGTATATCCACCGATCATCCCAATTCGCGACGGCCCCAATCTGAAGCATAGGCTTGTAGCATTTGCCGCCATGGATGGGGCTCCCGAATTCCGAATTTCCTTGCCGGATGAAGGTTCCCCCATCATCAGGCAAACGGCACACGAATATGTGCGATCCGTCCTGAGGAGAGCGATCCTCAATGGTGAGCTGACCAGCGGCAGCCGACTGGTGCAGGCGGAACTGGCGGCAACGTTGGATGTGAGCACCACCCCGGTACGCGAGGCTCTCCGAGACCTGGCGACCGAGGGGTTGGTCCAGGTCGACCCGCACCGGGGCGCGATCGTCACCGAGCTTAGTAAGGACGACCTCCACGACATTTACGAGCTGAGGCTGGTACTCGAGCCCCTTGCAATGAGGCAGGCCGTCGAAAAGGTGAGCAGTTCTCTGATCGAGCGTTTGCGCCAGCTTCACAATCGCATGCTCGACGAGCCCCACTCCGCAGAGTGGGTCGATCGAAATCGTGTCTTCCATATGGCCGTGTACGAGACGGCAGCGTCGCCACGTCTGGCGGCCATCATCCGCAATCTCCAGGACGCCTCGGTGATGTACATCGGTGCGTCTCTCCAACATCAGCCTTCCTTGCGCGAAGGTGCCAACGAGGACCATGCCGTGATCCTCGACGCCCTGGAACGGCGTGATGTGGAGGCAGCAGTGAAAGCCGTGGAGGAACATCTGCGAACGTCGATTGTCGCTTTCCAGGGAGACGGCTCCTCAGCCAGCTAGGAGTCGGCCGCTGCGCTTCTATCGGATAGAACGTTGAGGGCCACCCCGGCGAGAATCATCGCCATCCCCAGGATCAGGGCAGTTGTTATCTCCTCGCCGAGGATGATCGCCGACGAGACCACCCCCAACACCGGAACGGCCATGAGAGTGAGATTGGCCGAGACCGCTGCCAGGTTTCTCAATATCACGATCGTGGCCCAGAAGGCGACACCCGTGGCCAGTATCCCCTGGTAGGCGACAATCCCGGCCAACTGTGGGGTCCAGTCGATCACGGGCGGGCCCTCGACGGCGAGAGCAGTCACTATCAGAATCACCCCGGCACCGGCCAGTTGCCAGGGAATTGCTTGAAGCGGTTCGATGGTCCAGCGGTGAGCCCTGATGTGCACGGCGGTCGCAGCCAGGATGATTGCTGCGAGGATCAGCAGGCCGTATCCAGCCGCGACTCCAGGCTCGGTCCAGTCGCTTCCCCACGGCTTGGCGATAACGACAACGCCGACGATGCCGATGACAAGGCCGGTCCATCTCCGACGGCTCATCTTCTCACCGAGCCAAACGGCTGCGATGGGCACCGTCCAAAGTGATGTCGTCCACACCACCACCGATGCCTGACCCGCAGGGACCAACTGCAGGGCGGTGAACACCAGAACGAAGACGACAGAGAGCCGGAAGACTGCCAGCGAGACGATCATGGGGAGATCGCGCTTCGGGGGCTTAGTGATGTTGCCGGTAGCGGCACTGATGAAGAGAATCACCAAGAGAGCTCCGGCGACCCTGAACACACCAAGCCAGATCGGGGTGATCGATTCCAGTCCCGTTGCCATGATGGGCCAATTGAGACCCAGCAAAAGTACCACGGTTGCCAGCAGCAGATAGAGAGCAGGCCTGGTCAAGCGTCGCTCATGGCGTGGCTCGTTCCCCGACGTCCAGATCATGTCTCTAACCGGGCCGGTCACGAGAGTCTGCTCCCCTCATCGTCGGGCGTTATGGTGCTCGAACCCTCCACGAGAAGAGTGCGAAGACCATGAAAACGATCGACATCCACTGCCATCTCGCCACCCCCGCCAGCAGCGCTCCCATCGAGGCTCATCGTCGGAGTGAGTATGAGTCCTACGACTACTTCATGGGGGAGGACTCCAAAGAGCACAACAAGGTGATGTTCCCTTCGATTCGCGACAGCTTGACCGACCCCGCCTCTCGAATCGAGCACATGGATCGCATGGGTGTCGACCTCCAGGGCCTCGCCACTTTCGTGTCCCAATACTCCTATTGGGCGCCCGGGCCCGCAGCCGCCGAGTCGGCGAGAATTCAGAACGACAACCTTGCTGCCGCGGCAACCGACAATCCCGATCGGTTCGTTCCGTTGGGAGCGACGGTTCCACTCCAGGACGTCGATCTCGCCATCGCCGAGATGGACCGTGTCGTCGATGACCTCGGGTTCAAAGGCCTTCAGATCGGTGGGACGGTCGACGGCCACAACCTCGATGAGCCCCGCTTCCGTCCTTTCTGGGCGGCAGTCGAGGCCAAGGGCATCCCCGTGATCCTCCATCCCAGTGGCTACCCCGAAAGCCAGCGGCTTTCTGACTACTTCCTGGTCAACTGCATCGGCAACCCGCTGGAGACGATGGTGGCAGCGACCAGGATGATCTTCAGCGGTCTTTTTGAGGAGCACCCGGGGATCAAGCTGGTTCTGCTCCACGGGGGCGGGTATCTCCCGTTCTACAGCTCCCGGGCCGACCACACCTGGGAGGTGCGACCCGAAACCAGGGTGAAGATCCCCGATCACTCGCCCAGCTATTACATGAAGAGACTCTTCTACGACACCATGGTGTTCCAGCCCCTCTATCTCCGTCATCTCCTGGAGGTTGTGGGAGTTGACCACGTCATGCTCGGCACCGACTTCCCCTTCGACATGAGCGAGACCGACCCGCTGGCCTTGATCGCGGCCACCGAGGGCATCAGCGACGACGAACGTGCCGCAATCTCGGGCGGAAACGCCGCCTCGCTCTACGGTCTCGGCTGACGCAATACGGCTCATGGGCTGGCCTGAGCAGCCACCTCAGGCTCGTCGGGGTCGTATTCATAGTTGAGGAAGCTGGGCGCCCAACGGGCGATGCCCAATGATGCCAGCACGCAGGCGAGACCGCCGGAGACGATTGAGAACCTGACCGAGGTGACAGCAGCGACGACTCCTGCCTCGAAATCTCCGAGCCTCGGTCCGCCCGCCACAACGGCCATGTGCATCGAGGACAGCCTTCCCCGCAATGAGTCGGGAACTGACAACTGAACGATTGAGCCGCGGAAGATGGCAGAGACGACATCCGCAGCCCCCGCCAGGGCCAGCATGACAAACGCCAGGGTTAGCGAGGAGGCCAGACCGAAAATAGCGATGCTGAGACCCCATCCGATGACGGCGAGTACGACTGCCCTACCTTGTCTTCGAACATGTGACACCCACCCCGAGGTCAATGCACCGACCAGGGCGCCTATCCCGGGTGCGGCATATAGGAGACCACCAGTGAACGCATCACCGCCGAAGACCTCTGTACCGAATGCAGGAAACAGTGCAGTTGGCATTCCGAAAACCATCGCGCTCAGGTCAATGAGAAAGGCGGCCTGGATCAGACGCCTTGGCTTCAAGAAGCGAAATCCTTCCATGATCGACGACATCGAGAACGGGCGGCCTCCGCCCTCGATCTTCACGTTCGGAATGCGGAGAATGAGCAGGGCACTGGCGAGAAAAGCCATCGTTGCCAGGGCGTAAGTGACCGAATAGCCGCTTGTGGCTATCAGAAAGCCACCAATCGCGGGAATGGCCGCCTTGGCGATATTGGTCTGTGTCTGATTCAGTGCAAGGGCCGACGGGAGCAGTGCCCTGCCGACGAGCCCGGGTACGAGGGCAGCCCGTGCTGGAGAATCGATCGCCGAGATCCCGGCGTTGATCGCGCTCAGGACAAACAGCGGCCAGAGTGCCGGGCTGTCAGCGAGGGAGTTCCAAAGCAGTCCGGCACCGGTGAGAGCCATAACCAACTGGGACAACCAGAGCAGGGGCTTTCGGTCCATGGCATCGGCGAGAGCACCACCGACCAGTGATACCAGGAGCAGCGGTATCAACTGTGCCAGGCCAAGCAGCCCGACGGCAAGTGTCGATCCGGTCATCTCGAAAACCTGGATCGGTACGGCCACCACGGTCAGCTGGCGCCCGATTTGCATGACAAACATGCCGGCGAACAGCCAGCGATAACCCGAAACCTGCCTCAGTGGCGTTATGTCCACCACGGCAAGACGTCCCAA
>CAXMPS010000094.1:0-2696 GCA_964194995.1 uncultured Gammaproteobacteria bacterium
CAAGCCGGAGAATCGGGGGCCAACCAGCTCCGCAGTGACGTCCTCGACGACTTCGCGGGCGTTGAAGAATTGGGACTCAGCGTGGTTGCGACGTCGGCTGAGATCATCAACGACGTCATCATCACGACTCTGCGTGACTCCCAACTCTCGTCGTTGGTGCTCACTCTGATCGCGGCGCTGATCCTGCTCATGGTCAACTTCTGGTTCGAGGCGCGGCGTCCGATGCTCGGTGTGATCACGACCATCCCGGTGATCCTGGTGGTGCTGTGGTCCTTCGCCTTGATGACCCTGTTTGGCATTCCCTTCGGCCCGGTGACTGCGACGATCTCGGCGCTGGCGGTCGGGATCGGGATCCCGTACATGATCCATATCACCCATCGATTCCTCGAGGATCGGGAGCGCTCGGCAACAGTTGAGGAGGCCATCGAGTTGACCTTGAGCAACACGGGTGGCGCCCTGGCGGGCTCTGCCCTGACGACCGTTGCCGGATTTGGGATCCTCGTGACGTCGACGACGATTCCGTTCCGCCAGTTCGGTTTCGTGACGGCCTACACGATATTCCTGGCCATGCTGGCGGCTGTGCTCGTCTTGCCCTCGATGCTGGTTCTTTGGGATCGCTGGCATGCCAGGCGAGACACCGGGTCTCCCGCCGTCGAGCTGGACCCCTCGGTTAACGTCTGATCGCGCACTATTGCCGAAGGTGCTTCAACTCGTTGGAGCGAGGTAGTTGAATTGGGAGCCGGGCTGACCGGCCCCCAGTTTCAATGGACCCACACCGCATAGCCGCCGAAGCAAGCCGACTCCTGCCCCTGGCAAGGGTGGTCCTTGAGCGCTACCCGTTTGAGGTCGTGGAAGTTGAACATCTGGCGACTCACTCCAACGTGATGTATCGCGTCGTCACCGACGACGGCAGACAGCAGGTTCTTCGGGTGGGAAGCCCCCACGCCAACTCCCGGGACAACATCGAGTACGAGATCGCCTGGCTTGCGGCATTGAGCAAGGACACCTCACTCGACCTGGTCGAGCCGGTACCCACCGGGTATGGCGCCTTGATCGTCGAGGCCGTGGAGGATGGCGCAGAAGCCAAGCGGTCCTGTGTCCTCTTCTCGTGGGTTCCCGGCATGCCGCTGGCCGATGGGTCGGGGACATTCGGCTATCGGCTCCTCGGACAGATGTGCGCCTCGCTTCAGGTCCACGGCGCCGCGTGGCGCCCAGCCGAACCCAATGGGATGAGAAAGTGGGACAAAGTTTTTTACTACGACCCAGAGTTGGCCCCGGTGGTCATCGACGACGGTCGGTATGACCATCTTTTCGATGTGACCAGACGGGGCAAGATCCATCGCGCGATTGACATATCGGAGAGGATCATCGGGGACGACTGGCATGACAACCAATCCCAGGTCGTACACGGAGATCTCCACGAGTGGAACGTCCATGTTGCCCGTAGCCGGCTTTATGCGTTCGATTTCGAAGACGTGATGATCGCCACGCCTGCCCAGGACATATCTGTGAGCCTTTACTCGTCGCGAACCAGCAAGCGCAACGACGAGATCAGATCGGCGTTTCGGCGCGGCTACGAAGAGATAGCTCCCTGGCCCGTCCAGAGCGACGAGCAGCTTGACGGTTTTCACGCTGCCCGCCAGATCATGCTGATGAACTACGCGGTCCGAACCCTTCCGCCGGGTGAGGCCCAGGAATATCTCGGACAGGTAATGCCCTGGCTCGAAGGTTTCCTGGGGAAGTACGGGTAGACACCCAGGGGTGCAAGTGAGATTTGCCGATCGCCGCGAGGCTGGAAGAGCCTTGGGCACGGCCGTGGCCGGATACACGCCGGTCGATCCGGTGGTTGCGGCACTGCCCAGAGGTGGCGTACCGGTCGGTTTCGAGGTCGCGTTAGCACTTGAGTGCCCGCTCGACGTTCTCGTCGTTCGGAAGATCGGCCTTCCCGGGCAGCCCGAGCTCGCCATCGGAGCCGTTGCGGAAGGAGATGTCTCGATCACGAACGATGAGGTGATCGCCATGGCACGGGTGGCACCCGCTGCCTACGACGGCGCGGCCGACCGTGCCCGGGTCGAGCTGGCCGACCGTGTACAGAGGTACCGGGAAGGGTTGGACCCGATCGATGTGGAGGGCGCAACCCTGGTCATAGTCGACGACGGGCTGGCCACCGGGTCCACCGCCCGGGCCGCCATCGAAGTGTCGAGGAGAAGGACCCCCGCCGAGGTGTGGCTGGCGGTGCCGGTCGCGCCACGCTCCAGCGTGTCGGCGATAGGGAGTTTGGTAGATCGGCTTATCGTGCTTCACCAGCCGCGCCGGTTCATCGCGGTCGGAGCGTGGTATGACGATTTCACCCAGACATCCGATGCCGAGGTCCCCGAGTTGGTACGGCGGTCCCGGCGTTAGTGCAACATCGCGAAGGTCTGTCGGCGTATCTCCGGCCCTCGACGCCCCTGGCTTCGTCTTTCTTCTCGACGCAGTTCCCGCTGCGCCTTCGTCGTCAGGCTGTGCCAGATGACACCGATTGCTCGGAGCTACGGTCAACGAACCTCCGCGACGCTGCACTAGCGTGCACCCCGTCGTCCAGAAGGAGTGAGAATTGGCTGCGTTGGAGAAGTTCTGCACCGTTGAGGTTGACCTCGGGATGAACGTCATCGGGAAGGCACCGTCCGGGATGAGGATCGATTTTCCCTTTGAAG